>CALHQV010000056.1 GCA_938038035.1 uncultured Gemella sp.
CAATCCCCTTTTAAAGTACTTAAAGACTACTACACAACAAGCTTAAAATAGCCTTACAATGCAAACTAGGCACCTCATTTGAGGTGCCTAGTTGTTATAGTTTATTGGAGAATTGTATGGTATTAATCAACTATATAAGTAAAAATATGTTTTAGGTATAATATAATTAAAAGAATATACTTCAAAATACCACCAATAATTAAGCAATGCCTGTTAAGCAATTGTGATTTACTGAACTTTCTAAAGTAGTATAAAAGGAATACCAATGAAACCATTTACTCTTAAGAGATTTGTATCACTATCATTGATTGTACTATCTCTCATACTAACAACGGGTTGTCATCTTCTATCACATTATAGTGAGGATGAGGTTCAACAATATATAAACAAGGATTATCCTAATCTAACATATCAGTTGGAGGCACAAAGAAACAATAGATGGCAAGTCACCTTTGACAAGTATCCCCAAATGCCCATTGAAATATCTGAAGTCATGCACACCTCTGCACCTGTTGTACCACAAGTTGATCGAATACTGACAACCAACATCCCGCTGATAACAGCATTTCCATTAATGAAAAACTATCTAACGGCAGAGGAGTTATCCTATGCCACATATGATACATCTTCTTTGTATATTGAAATACCTATCCCTTATTCGGCCATACAAAACCAAGATGTAACAAACTTTTATAATCGTATGGATCAATTCTGCAAAGAATATGCTAAAACATATCCAGATTTCAAAAAAAAGATATTTATTAGAGTCATTATAAAACCGTCTAATGGTTCTGATTCGCCAGAAGAATATAGAAGAGTATTCCGTTTATCCCACTATTAATAAAACAGGTGCCTCCTAAGAGGCACCTGTTTTATTTATGAAACGATATTGCCATTTTATATTCTAGAATTATTATATGTAACATTATTTCACACTATCATCAACAATTCTTATAATCCTCCTAAAGAAATCATATCCACCATTTATATAATCGCCCATTTCTACTTCCCTATCTTGAAAATATGGTGAAATAGGAAGATAGCCCCACACAACACCTAATCCTCCACATATATTGCGGCCACCATCTCCACCTTTATAGGAAAACACATCATTATCATATACAATTTCTCTACAATACGGATCGTCACCTATAACAAGGCCAAAAAAGTTTTCTTTTTCTAACGTATAATCTCCATCATTATCCATCCATTCCATATGCTTTAAGTTCATAGAAAAATCTATATTGTTGCCCCATGGAAAGATAGTTCTACACCCCTTGCCAGCTAAATACTCCCACTCTCTTTGTGCAGGCAAAGAATATCTATTATCTTTTATATCCTGTAAAAGTTTCTTAAATGTTGTTTCTTCATAAAGTTTACCACACCAATTGCTATCGTCTGTTTTATATAAACAAACAGTATTGTGCACCATCACTTCAGAAACACCTTTTTCCTCGGCTTTTGTTATCATCTGTTGCCACTCTTTATTTTGTCTGAGTGTCTCATCTGAAATAGGTATCCAACAAGTTTCACTATACTCTTTTTGTACCAATAATGGATGGATTACAAACTCATCTTCTTGAGTAAAATTATGTTTAAAATACGTTTCTAGGTTGGATAGTACCTCTTCATCTTCTAGTGTTTCCCTAATCTTAGTTTGAACATCGTCTTCACTAAAGATTTCCTCTTCATATCCCTCGACAAATGGATAGGCAAGCTCCGCTAAATTTTCATCATTAAAAATATCCTGCAATGATTTATTTTTAAAATTAAGCCCTAACGTAACAGTATCTCCAGGAACAAATACAAATTCTATACCATCATGTGAACGATATACCGCCGTATATGTGGATTTTCCAAAGGCAGTAAATTCTTTAAAGCATATTAATTCTAAATTATATATTTTTCCAATCTTATTTAATAATTCCATTCTATCGCTAATAGATAACAAATCATATTGGGGATTATACAATTTTTTGATGGAAATAGGATTCATTAATTTGATACTCCTTATTTTTATCTAGTACAAATACTCTTCACTATGTATTGATTCTATTCACTTAAATATTGCTGTAAGGTCTGGTTTTCTAATGGACCCAACTGTAAAGCCTTCCGACTTTTAATCGCATTAATAGCTAATGCTTCAAAGGTATCTTTATCAAAATCAGAAAACTCGTTAAAGGAGTTAAATACTATGAATCGTTGATTTATTAAATTAGGTAATACCGTTAAATCATTCGTTCTTACTTTATTTAACTCATTTCGTGCATAAGATTCATATCTCTCATCTCCTGAATTATTCTTGCTAAACCGATCTATATCAAGATTATCAGAATAATAGCTATATATAGCTTTCTGAGAGAAATCAAGTTTAGTCAATTTTCCAAATTCAAAATTATAATAAGCGTTGTTTCTATAAATATGTTCACTACCATACTTACCAATAATCGTTCCTGTAGAAAGATCCACTATATCATTATGCTTAACCGTATCTTCCTTTCTATATGATACATAGAAAGGTAGCTTTATAGTATATCCAGCGTGTGGACCTGTATATCGTTTCTCACTATCATAAAAGATCTCATGCCATATATCTCTATCACTTTCATCAAGACTAGAAATATTAGGATATAACTCATCAAGGCTCACATTAAAATGTGTTTCTTTAGCATCTATTCGAGGAATGAAAGTATTATATTTATTAAAATCTTTATTCCAAGCATCTAACAAACTTACATTTTCATCAAAAATACCAATGCCGTCTAACATTATGTAATAAAGTTTATTATCCACCTCATGAACGGCAACTACATTATCAGCAATCTTACGATTTTCATTGCCATAATATAATCCACTCTCCTTAAGATCACTTAAATAAATCAGACTATTTTTAAAGTCTCCACTTGCCAAGAAATATATCAATACTCCCAATATGAGGATATAAATCAGTATTAATACACCTATGATATAACCAATCCATTTAATTACTCTCTTAAAATTCATAAACTCCCTCTCAAAACAATACTTATATTCTTAAAATCTGAATTGATATATTTATATTTTTCATCAATGACACGTTTACTAATCTCAAGTTTATATAGCCCTATAGATAACGACATAGATATGAAAGTCCCAAAATATCCCAACATTTCAAGTTTTTTCATTTTTACCAGGCTCTTTTACAATACACTCTTAGATGTTTTTAATTATAACATAAGGGCTCTCGATACTGATAAGATGCTGATTTCCTATATCAAGCACAAAAAAGGCACCTCCGTCGAGGTGCCTCTTTGTTATAGTTTATTGGAGAGTTGTATAGGATTAATCTAAGTCGTAGAAACCAGATGGTTTATCGCTCAAGTTAATAATGATATTTTTCATTTGAGTGTAGTGCTCAAGGATAACTTTGTGAGTTTCACGGCCAATACCAGATTGTTTATACCCACCGAATGGTGCACCAGCTGGGATGGAGTTATATGTATTAACCCACATA
>CALHQV010000057.1 GCA_938038035.1 uncultured Gemella sp.
ATATAGTTATCAAAAAATAATAAGTGGACAATTTTATAGGATGTTTACAAGTGTGTTCACTACTAATAATTCTATGAAATTATTGCTAGTATTAGTTTCTATTTTTGTTACTTCAATACTTTTTAATAAAACATTAAATATATTGAAGAGTATTGGAATACTATTAGTAGTATCATTTATTTTTAATTTGTTACTGATATTTGGTTACTCTGGTACGCTTGATATAGCGTTAGTTTCTAATATTTCATTACTAGGTTCAATTTTTATGGAGCAACTTAGTAAGAAAAATGATAATCTAAAGTTTATGTATTCTGGTGTACTGTCAATAGTATATCTAACTATTGCTACACTTGTATTTGAAACTTCAATAATACTCTATGTTTTTTCTTTCATTCTAGGTGTGTTTTTAGAACTTTTCTTAATGAAAAAAAGAAATATATATATTACATTAATATCAATTTTAATCTTTGGTGTTCTAGGTGAAGTTCTATTATCAGCAGGTGTAAACACTAAGAGTGTTATAAATAGATATAGAGCGAGTAGAGTAGAGAGTAGATTAGTAAAAACTTATTCAGATGAGGATATATTCAATTTAGAAAAAGAATTAACATCAAAAAATAAGTCTGTACTTACTTATTATGAGTTAGGTATGGTGAAAATGACAAATGCAACTAAGCAAGATGCTAAAAAGGTATTCTTGGATGGTATAAGTTTTGATGATACATTTTCTCCAATCTACTATAATTTAGCTGTCATCGAACGTCAAGAAGGTAACTATGAAAAAGCTAAGGAATATGCTAAAAGAGCATATGAACTAGATGGAAGAGAGAAAAATAAAAATCTAGTAGACGAGCTAAGTAAATTTTAAGGTGATGTAAATGATAAATTTTTACGATTTGCAACAATTTTTAAAATCTTTTGGTATAATAATATATATGAAAGATAGAAAACATACATTAAGTATGGTAGAATATGAGGTAAGAGAGTTAAGACGCTTAGAATTAATTTCGAAAGAAGATTTTATAAGAGCAATAGCAATTATAAAACATGAAGTTAATTATGAATTATCAAAAGGATAGGTGAGATTAAATGGAAAACAACCTTATTTTTATTAAGGTACGTAAGAGAATAGAAGAAGATGTTATGAAGATTGAAGAAATGATTAATGCTTGTATATCGGTAAAAGGTCAGAGAACATGTCCCTTGTACCAAGATGTAATAGACACACAAATTTACGGTTTATCAAAAGAAATTAACATTGCTGTAGAAATAGGATGTATTTCAGAAGAAGCTGGACGTATTATTTTAGCTGATTTAGAGGATAAAGCAAGTGAAATGTACGCTAGTGTAATTTCAGAAAGTAAAGCAAACTAGTATGAAACTTTTTGGGAAAATACATAGATCTATAAAGCATGAACGCCGTCATGTCAGGTTAGATTGGATGGTAGCTTTAACGTTACTAGTTTTGTTAGTTTTAAGTTGTATGATGGTTTATAGTGCAAGTATGATAGGGAATAAATACGGGACATTTACTTCGGGTATACCGGTAAGTGAGACTTATTTCTTACAACGACAAGCTATGTGGGCAATTCTTGCATACTTAGCGTTTTTACTATTTTCGGTTGCTATACCATTTGAGGTTTTTAAAGAGAAAAAATTATTACAATATGGTTTTATTGTAATGTTTGTTTTACTTTTAATACCACAATTAATGCCGGCAATTAATGGTGCGAAATCTTGGATTAGGATAGGTTCTTTCAGTTTTCAACCTTCTACTTTAGCACAACTCTTTATTATTATGTATATGGCTTTTATTTTAGAAACAAGAAAAGAAAAGTTGAGACAAATATGCACTAGTTCAGAACTTTTGAAAATATTTAGCATTCCTTTAGCACTTGTTACGTTAATAGCTGCGCAAAATGATACGGGAATGATGCTTATTACATTATCTGTAATTGGAATTATGACTTTGTGTTCTAATATGCATTCAAAAAATGTGAAAAAAATCTTGTTACTTGCTTTAATTGCAGGGATAGCAGTACTTATGCTATTTATGATTAAGAATGTACTGTTTTCAAGTGGTACATCGTATAGAACAAATCGTTTGAAAGTATTCTTAAATCCTTTCTCAGAGGATTTAGCAGCAGCTGCAGACCAAGTGATAAATTCATATGTTGCTTTTGGTAATGGAGGTTTATTCGGTAGAGGATTAGGTAACTCTATTCAAAAACTTGGATATTTACCAGAAGCTCATACAGACTTTATCCTTGCAATTATAGCTGAAGAATTAGGATTAGTTGGAGTATTATTTGTTGTAGCGTTACTGCTAGTTATTATAGGGAAAGTAATATTTTCTGGTACAAAATCAAGAAATACATTCTCGGCGATGTATTCCTTAGGATTTGCTAGTTTATTAGTAGTCCAAGGAGTAGTTAATATTGGTGGAGTAACTGCATCTATTCCAATGACAGGAGTACCATTACCATTTATTAGTAATGGTGGTAGTTCCATCTTAATATTAAGTGTAGGATTAGGAATAGCTACTAATATTTTATCTCATGTAAAATATTTACGTAGTAATAGTAAAAAATAATTAAGAATTTGGATTGATAAAATTAATCCAAATTCTTTTTATGTTTTTAAAAAAGGAAATTGCATAAAATAGAAAAATTTATAATTTCTTGCAGTGAGGCTTGCTAACTTTAGATAATCAAGCTATAATAGTAAAGGTAACTTTTAAAGGAGATTTTAGATGAAATTAGAACAATTTGATTTTTATTTACCAGAGGAGCTAATAGCACAAACACCTCTTTTAAAAAGAGATACTAGTAAATTACTTTGTGTAGATAGAAAAAATAATTCACATGAACATAAAGTTTTTTCAGATATTATAGATTATTTTAATCCCGGTGATACTTTAGTATTGAACAATACTCGAGTGATGCCAGCACGATTATATGGTGCTAAAAAGGATACAGGTGCTGCAATAGAGGTGCTTTTATTAAAAAATCTTGGTCATAATGACTGGGAATGCCTTGTTAAACCTGCTAAAAGAATAAAAGAAGGTAGTATAGTATCTTTTGGTGATGGTATAATGGAAGCAGTCTGTACAAAAGTATTAGATGATGGATTTAGGCACTTTGAATTTATATATGAGGGAATCTTCCAAGAAAGATTAGATGAACTTGGAACTATGCCACTTCCACCATATATTAAAGAAAGACTAACTGATAAAGAAAGATATCAAACAGTTTATTCGAAAGAGATAGGGAGTTCAGCGGCCCCAACAGCAGGGTTACACTTTACGAATGAATTATTAGAAAAGATAAAAGAAAAAGGTGTAAATATAGCTTATTTGACCCTTCATGTAGGACTTGGAACATTTAGACCTGTAGCTGTAGAAAATATTGAAGAACACGATATGCATTCAGAGTATTATACTTTAGATGAAGATACAGCAAAAATAATTAATAAAACAAAAGAAGAAGGTGGAAGAGTTTTTTCTGTAGGTACTACTTCAACAAGAACATTAGAAACAATTGCACGCGATAATAATGGGAAAATAGTTGCGGCTTCAGGATGGACAAATATTTTTATTTATCCAGGATTTGAATTTAAATGTGTTGACGGATTAATTACAAACTTCCACTTACCAAAATCATCATTAATAATGCTTGTAAGTGCATTTTATGACAGAGAAAAAGTTATTGAATTATACAACATAGCAGTTGAGAATAAATACCGTTTCTTCAGTTTTGGAGATGCGATGATAATAATCTAGTTTAAGAAAGGAATTATTTATATGAGAGATGTAAAAGAAAATGCAGTATGGTATGAACATATAAAAACTTGTAAACAATCTGGTGCAAGATTAGGTATTGTGCACACACCCCATGGTAGCTTCGAAACACCTGTATTTATGCCGGTTGGAACGCAAGCTACTGTAAAAGCAATGTCACCAGAAGAAGTAAAAGGAATGGGTGCAGATATTATTTTATCTAATACTTATCACCTTTGGTTACGTCCTGGTGAGGAGATTGTTGAAAAAGCTGGTGGACTTCACAAATTTATGAATTGGGATGGAAGTATCCTAACAGACTCAGGAGGCTTCCAAGTATTTTCTCTAAGTGAGATGAGAAAAATAGAGGAAGAAGGAGTTCATTTTAAAAATCATTTGTCTGGAGAAAAATTATTCCTATCACCAGAAAAAGCTATGCATATACAAAATGCTTTAGGATCAGATATTATGATGGCTTTTGATGAATGTCCTGACTATAATCATGATTATAAATATATTCGACAATCTGTTGAAAGAACAAGCCGCTGGGCTGAGAGATGTCTAGAAGCACATAAAAAACCTAAGACACAAAGTATTTTCGGTATAGTTCAAGGTGCTGGATTTAACGACCTTCGTGAACAAAGTGCGAAAGACTTAGTTAGTATGGATTTTCCAGGATATGCTATTGGTGGTTTATCTGTTGGTGAACCTAAACACGAGATGTATAGAGTTTTAGAACATGTAACACCTTTATTACCGGCTAATAAGGCAAGATATTTAATGGGAGTAGGCTCTCCTGATGCACTATTTGAAGGTGTTTTAAGAGGAGTTGATATGTTTGACTGTGTGTTACCGACACGTATTGCACGTAATGGAACATGTATGACTTCTGAAGGGCGTGTTGTAGTTAAAAATGCTAAATATGCTGAAGACTTTACACCACTTGATACTGAGTGTTCTTGTTATTGTTGTAAGAACTATACGAGAGCATATCTTCGTCATTTATTCAAAGCTGATGAAATCTTTGGGGCAAGATTAGCGACAACTCATAATATTCATTTCTTAATCAATATGATGAAAGATATACGTCAAGCGATTAGAGAAGATAGATTATTAGACTTTAAAGAAGAGTTCTTTGAAAAATACGGACTAAACCAAGAAAATCCTAAAAATTTCTAAGAATTTAGTAAAAAAAATAACAATAAAGGTTTATTTTTTACTGAGTATATAGTAGAATAAATATATATAAATCAACCGGAGGTAAGATATGCAATATTCATATATTAATATTATTATGATTGTAGTTCTTTTTGCTTTCATGTAT
>CALHQV010000058.1 GCA_938038035.1 uncultured Gemella sp.
GATTTTATGAGAGAAATAAGGTAGAATTATAGCTATAATAAATTAAAAGGAAAATATTAATGAATAGAGATGCGTATTTTTATTTAGAAATGAAAGAGCATGAGTTAAAAGTTCCATATACGGGAAAAAATCGCCGTATTAGAGTACTTCTACCAAAAGGATATGCTCAAGATGAACATAAACACTATCCTGTAGTGTATATGAATGATGGACAAAATGTTTTTTATAGTGGTGAATCGTTTAGCGGACACTCATGGAAAGTTATACCAGCGATTAAGAGAAATCCTGATATGCCGAAAATGATAATAGTTGGAATTGATAATGATAATGAGGGTAGAATGAATGAATATGCACCTTGGAAGTTTTCAAGTTTACCAATATTAAATTTTGGTCTGACATTAGGTGGTTTAGGTTCTGAGTATGCTGATTTCTTTGTAAATGTAGTTAAACCATTTATAGATAGTACTTATCGAACTAAACCACAACGAGAATATACAGCGATGATCGGTAGTTCTTTAGGTGCCAATATATCACAATATATTGGTTTAGAACATAAAGATGTCGTAGGGTGTCTTGGAATATTTTCATCTGCAAATTGGTTGAATAAACCAGAATTTGATAGATTTATTTCGAAACATAAGGTCTCAGATCAAAGAGTATATATCGAAGTTGGAACGAACGAGGGGGATGACACAGATAAGCAATTAGCCAATGGTAACCTAAAACAATTATATATTGATGCAAGTTTAGATTACTATCGTCAGCTGATTGATGCTGGTTTATCTACAAGTGAGTTGAAATTAAATGTTGTAGCTAATGGAGAACACAGTGAGGAATGTTGGGCTAAATATTTACCAGAATGTTTGAGATTTATAAGTGAAAATTGGTAATATAACTTTTTAGAAAATGGAGGTTTTAGGATTGAATATAGAGAATTTAAGTCACTACAGTGGAAATTTAGGAAGAGAAATGGTTCTTAATAGGTATGGTCATGCGGGGTTACCGATTGTTGTATTTCCATCATCAGGAGGAACGCACAATGAATATTATGATTTCGGTATGATTCATGCTTGTGAAAGATTTATAAATGAAGGAAAAGTACAATTTTTCACATTATCGAGTGTTGATAGTGAATCGTGGTTATGCGACTGGAAAAATGGTCATGACAGAGCATTAGCTCATACACAATATGAAAAGTATGTTATTGAAGAAGCTATTCCATTTATTAAACATAAAACAGGTTGGTTTGGACAAATGATGGCTACTGGTTGTAGCATGGGAGGATATCACTCGTTTAATATTTTCCTGCAACATCCAGATGTATTTGGTAAAGTAATTTCACTTAGTGGAGTTTATGATGTTAGATTTTTCGTAGGTGAATATGGAAATGATGAGTTAATATATAGAAATTCACCTAGTGATAATATTTGTAATCAAAATGATGGGTGGTTTATTGATCACTATAGAAACGCTGATATTATAGTATGTACAGGGTTAGGTCCATGGGAGCAAGATGGATTACCATCATTTTATAGTTTAAAAAGAGCATTTGAAGAAAAAAATATTCCAGCATGGTTTGATGTATGGGGTGAAGATGTTGCCCATGACTGGCCTTGGTGGAGAATCCAAATGCCATACTTCTTAGATAAATTAAATTTATAATAAAGTTAAGAGGAGACAAAGATTTATGAATTACATAGTTATATCACCATATTATCCACACAATTTTCAAAAATTTTCTATTGAGTTAAAAAATCAAGGTATTAACGTACTAGGAATTGGTGAAGAGCCATATGAACAGTTAGATCAAAGACTTAAAGAAGCATTAACTGAGTATTTTAGAGTTAATAGTCTTGATGATGTTGATGAAGTAAAACGTGCTGTTGCATTCTTATATCACAAGCATGGACATATTGATAGAATAGAATCGCAAAATGAGCACTGGATGGAATTAGATGCAGCTTTACGTACACAATTTAATGTGTTTGGATTAAAAGAGCATGACCTTAAAAAGACAAAACATAAATCAGAGATGAAAAAATACTTTGAAAAAGCAGGAGTACCTGTAGTACCAGGTTTCTTAGTGAAAAAAGAAGGTGACATTGAAAAAGGTGTTAAAAAATTAAAATTACCTTTAATAGCTAAGCCTGATAATGGGGTAGGAGCATCAGCAACTTATAAGCTTAAAGATAAGAAAGATGTAGAAAACTTTAAAAAAGAATGGGATGGAACAACACATTATTTCTTAGAACCTTTTGTAGATAATTCTGATATCGTCACTTTTGATGGATTAGTAGATGCTAAGGGGAATATTGTTTTTTACACTAGTATCGTTTATTACCATACTCCATTAGACTTATTAAATAATAATACTCTTGATTGGGTTTACTATATAGATAAGAATTTAGATCCAAAACTAGTAGAATATGGTAAAAATGCAGTAAAAGCATTTGGTATGAAAGAGAGATTCTTCCATATCGAATTTTTCAAAACTAAAGATGATTATATAGCAATTGAGTATAATAACCGTCCAGCGGGAGCTTTTGCAGTAGATGTGTATAACTTTGCACATTCAACAGATTACTTTAGAGTTTATGCTGAAGTAGCTAATGGAACATTTAATGGATTAAATGTTGATGAAAAATATGGATTAGCTTCAACACGCCGTGATTATAAAGATTATGTATATTCAGATGAAGATATAAGAAATAAATATCAAGATAAATTAAAAGCTGTTTTAAGAATGCCTGAAGCTTTCGCTGAACTTCAAGGAAATACAATGTACGTTCTTGTTGCTGATACTCTTGAAGAGATGAAAGAAATGGAAAGATTTGTAGGGAAATTAAAATAAATTTATAAAAGAAATATGAGACTAAGGTTTTACATTTAGTATCGTATTTCTTTTATTTTATCTCATGAGGAATGATGTGTAATAATCCGTTTGAGTAAGTTTGATAACATGTAACATTTCTTGAATTACAGTAGGAAGTGTGTTAAGATTTAATTGAAAATAATAAAAAGGAGAATGGCATGAAAATATCTAAGGAGCATTTAGAACTATTAGCGGAAAACTTTCAGAGTATAGATGAAACAACGAAGGAAATAATTAATTTAGAGGCTATACTTACACTACCTAAAGGAACAGAACATTTTTTAAGTGATATTCATGGAGAATATGAAGCTTTTGATCATATTTTAAGAAATGGTTCAGGTATTATTAAAGAAAAACTTAAAGAAGTATTTGGTAACAGATTACCTAGAAAAGATTTAAATCTCTTAGCTACCATTATTTATTATCCAGAAGAAAAGTTAAATCTTATAAGAAAAGAATATGATG
>CALHQV010000059.1 GCA_938038035.1 uncultured Gemella sp.
ATGCAGTTGGTGGATTTAACACAAACAACCTTGAGTGGACTCAAGCTATCTTGCGTGCAGCAGAAGCTAAACAAGCTCCAGTACTTATCCAAACTTCTATGGGTGCAGCTAAGTACATGGGTGGTTACAAATTGTGTAAAGTTCTTATCGAAGAATTGGTTGAATCAATGGGTATCACTGTACCAGTTGCTATTCACCTTGACCACGGTCACTACAATGATGCTTTGGAATGTATCCGTGTAGGTTACACTTCAGTTATGTTTGACGGTTCACACCTTCCAGTTGAAGAAAACCTTGAAAAAGCAGCTAAAGTTGTTGAATTTGCACACGCTAACGGTGTATCAGTTGAAGCTGAAGTTGGTACAATCGGTGGTGAAGAAGATGGTATCATCGGTGATGGTGAATTGGCACCAATCGAAGATGCTAAAGCTATGGTTGCAACTGGTATCGACTTCCTTGCAGCAGGTATCGGTAACATCCACGGTCCTTACCCAGAAAACTGGAGCGGACTTCACCTTGACCACTTGCAAAAATTGACAGAAGCTGTTCCTAACTTCCCAATCGTATTGCACGGTGGATCAGGTATTCCTGACGATCAAATCCAAGCAGCTATCAAACTTGGTGTTGCTAAAGTTAACGTTAACACTGAATGTCAAATCGCATTTGCTAACGCAACACGTAAATTTGTTGCTGAATACGAAGCAAATGAAGCAGAATACGACAAGAAGAAACTCTTCGACCCACGTAAATTCTTGAAACCAGGTTTCGAAGCTATTACAGAAGCTGTTGAAGAACGTATCGACGTATTCGGTTCAGCAAACAAAGCTTAATTAGACAAAGAAACAAGATTCTCATAGAGTCTTGTTTTTTTATGTCTAAACAAACTGCAATAAAATCTGAAGAGAAACTTGTTTTTTGTAGCAGAATAATGCGCTAGTCTTTGCCGACAGATAAACAAAGACTAATCCTCTATCCAAACTTTATTTAAAACATAGCCCTCTTAAGACGATAGGCACTACTGGTAGGTAGTGTAAAATAAGTTGTGTAAACACAAAAAGGAATAAATCCATTATAGCAGAGTTACAACACCTTACTAGAAAGAGATTTATGCCGAATTCGTAAAATATATAAAACAAATAGACATACTGATATTTTTTAATATCTTTGTTCATTGTAAATTTACAATAAACTTATATCGTTTAATACAAAAAATACGAAGATGATTAGTATAAAAAATACAGGTCAACTTCGTATCAAAAAAATTTTTTTGTATTAGAGGAGCAACCGCTAAACAACTTACCCCAATCAAATCAAATATAACTTGTAATATGATATATTTCTTTTCTTCTTTAATCAGTTTAATTATTTTCATAAACAAATTTCCTAATTTTCGCTTTTTCTAATGACATTAAAGAACAAGAATATTCGCTTCCTTGCTCTAAAAAAGCGGTTCCAGGGCATCTAGTGCAGTATTTTTCCACCTCACAACTTTTGCATTCAGGTAGTTCTTTCCATTTTATATCTTGAATTTTTTCAAATTTATTATTTTTCTCCCAAACATTAATTAGTTTTTCTTTATTTATATCTCCAATTTCATATAAGAATTTCGGACACGGGTATACCTTCCCGTACGAATTTATAAAAAGACCATTCTTAATTGCAGAACAAGCTAACTCCTCGCAATCATGATGTTTAGGTTCAAATTCTCTTAATGTATCATAGGCTTTACACTCCATCATAAATTGTGTTGGAGTTATTCTAAAATCTGCTGGAGATTTATTTTTGTCATTTTGAATAAAAATATCATGATCTATAGCAAACAAAAAACCTTCACTCTCACAAAAGTTTTTTATTGCTTTCCACTCTAAAAAATTAATATTAGATATAATTGTTTTAACTTCAACATTTATGCCATATTTTTTCAAACATCTTATATTCTCAATTGTTTTACGTAATGAACCTTTAGTTTTAGTGAAATAATCATGAATTTCATTATTCATAGAAAAAATTGTACATGACACCAATGAAACATAATAATCCGCTAATTTCATTATCATTTCTTCATTTAGTAAAGAAGCATTTGTGAATAATATTACGCTATATCCTAACCCTCTCGCAATCTTAATTAAATCTAAAATATCGTTTCTTAGAAAGATGTCACCACCTGTAAAAATAAGTTCAAATGCCCCCAATTTCCTAGCATCAATTAGTATCTCATGTACTTTCTCTGTACTTAAACCATAGTCAGAATGTTCCGGAAGATAACAATGTCTGCATCTCCAATTACATTTATTTGTTAATTCAATTTGTACATTATACAACCATTTATTATCTAAATATTCATCTGTTATTTCTTTCTCTAAAGACATATCATCCATCACCTACCATTTACTTTCATCATAATAAATCGAGTAAGGTACTTTCCCGTCCCTTACTCTTTTTTTGTCTATCTATGTGTTGTCTTGCCACTACATGTACATTTAACGACGCTCTTTACCTGTGATGGCTTTTCTGTTAAAAAATTAGGTTTGCTATACTTTTTCATAACTTTCCCTCCTTTCCTTAGAAATTAGTGAACTAAAATTCCCTCACTAATTAATGAGCTTATAAAATCGTCTACATCCCTGTATAATTTAGACTTATCTACCGCATATTCCTTTTCTAAATCCTCTACGATTTCATTAACTTTCTTCTCATTAACGATAAGCATCCATATGTCTTTTGATATACCATCTAATCTATATAGGTAATCATTCTTACAATTTCTAATGAAAACATACTCTTTTGATGGCATCTCCTGCCATGCAATAATCTTAGATAAATGATAATTCATTATAACTTCCTTCTATATTTGTTAATATTTTGACATATAACCTGTTCAATAAAAAGAATTAAATTTATATTGTTTCTGATGTATAATAATTATATTGGCAATAGTCGAATCATTATTATCATTCTTTTTTTTCGCAAAGATAAAATGCAATATAAAAAAGAGCAACACATTAGTCTCTTTTATTGTGCTTTAACACACATAAATAAAATGTTTTTTTTCATATTTATTGATAAAATAAGAATAGAAAAAGTACAGATTATTTTAAGTTTATAAACATGTGAGGGAGATATGATAACTAAAAAAATTAAAATTGTACTACTATGTATATCATCATTATTGTTCATTTCTATTTGTTTAAATTTTTATCAATTCTTTAGAAAAAAGGAGGTTGATATAGGGAAGGGACATTACTATTATTCGTATAGGCTTCCGTATAATCTAGAAATATATGAAGATAATTCAATAAAAATATATTCAAATAAAATGTTGCTGGAAGGAACTCTTACCCATGAAGGTGAAGATTACTTCATAGAAACAACCAATAAAAAATATCTTGTACAAACCTATGAAGATAAAGTGATTGTTTCTATAGATACTGATAATCTTATAATTCCACTAGTATTTTCAAAAATAAGTAACGTTCCTACAGAAAATGAATCTATAAAGTAAAAAGGGAGTAAATCTCCCTTTTTACTTTATGCTGCATTATAGAATGAAGTGGAATTAGTTGCTACAGTAGTTACGTATGTATCTACCCATGTGGTCATAGTCGAAGGATCATATCCATAAACATGCCATCTTGTTGCAGTAACATCCTTTTTTACACCTAATAAGTAACGAACACCAGGGTTAACCCAAACAGAATATCCAGTTACACCAGATGTAATATATCCAACTGAAACCCCAACGGAATACAGTCCACCATTAATAGAAAATGAACAACTTATGCTTGCACCACCATCTTGCCAATTAATTGTTCCTCCACTTGGGAAAATAACTGGACCTGATTGTCCACCAGCAGCGCCTAAATAAACTGTTTTTCTTTGAGAACCTACTGGATCTTGATTCAATGATCTTAAACTGATATTAGAATTAGAAACTTCTTCTTCAATTATTAAGTTTTCAAGCTGCTCTTCACTAAGTGTTTCTTTTAAACTTGCCTTAATTTGAGCTTTAATCTCATTAGTAGTTAATTCATCATTAACATATACAGTTTCACCATTTATTGTCATATATGAGTCAACCACATCTGATTGTAGATTGACTACATTTTCAGGTTCTACATCAACTTTAGCGTTAACTTTTGTAGCAGGAATAGTACTGACACATAGAAGAGCTGATACGAAAAATACAGATAACTTTTTCAACATATATCCTCCTTTATTCGCTTCTCTAAATTATGAAAAAGTACAGAAAATTAAATTAAATGCCAGTCTTATACCTTGCGACGCACATAATATATCTCCTTTCTTTATCATCTATATAAATTTTAGTGCTGATAATTATTAAAAAACCAGTCTGAAATTTTTATGTCAAAAGCGTTATAATTATATTTAGTAAAACAAAAAGAGAAGTTTATCACTTCTCTTTTATTGTTGTGATTTGATAAGAATAAATAACAAGAACGGTATTAAAATAATTCCTAAAAACCATGGCAAATGTGCTAATACGAATGCGACTATCCTATTGATTACCAGTGCTATGCCCCATCCAGCTAAAATGGATATGGTTACAGCAGAGGTTAAAATGAAAGCTGACAAAAACACGATCCACAGATGTTTTGATATATTTTTCTTGGCTTCTTTGGAAGATTTTATGTGTTCTAGTTCCTCTATCTTTTTATCCAGAGATTTTACCTGGTCTTGCTTATCCTGGATGAGCTTGTCCAGGTCTTTTTTCTTCTTATCATGTTCTGATATAAATTCATTTAAAGCCTCTTCATAGGCTCTTTTTTTACTGTCTAATAATGCGGTATAGGTCTGATCCGTTCTGCTATCCAACTCTTTTAGTGTGTTGGTAATGTATTCTAAGCTATCTAGGTCTATCTTGTTTAGCTTCTCATTGGAACGTTTTACAGCTTCTGCAGAAGCTTTTATGTTTTGTGATGCCCTGTCTATCTTCTCATTTTGAATCTTTAGGCAATCTTCTATCTGCTGTGTCTGTCGGTATATGTCTATACCGCCCTGCATGAAGAGTTTTCGAGCGACTTCAGCTTGTTTTTGGTTTACTGCCTGTAGTTGTCTATCTGTATCCTCTAATTCCCTCTGTACGTGGTCTCTTCGTGCTACTGCCTGTTCCAGTCTCATCTTTGCAGATTCTAAACTCATATCTTCTCCTTTGATAGTTCCTATAGGGATAGTCCGTCATGTTCAAACATATTCTCGATATGTCTTTCCTGTATGACTTCATCTTCCAGTCTATCTACCCTTTGGTTTTCTTTTTCTAGTATCTGATGTCCTATATCGGACTTCATCTGTAACGTGTCCTTCTCTTGAAAAAGGTCTAATATCTTGTCTTTGTTTTGGTTCCAGTATTCACCCATGGTATTGATAGCCTGTTTTACGCTGTTCAATATGTGATCCGACATCTCTTTGATGGCTTTGATTGCCTCTTGGCTTATCTTCTTGAATCTGCTATTAGCCTTTTTTATCTCATCTTCGATGTCTTTTCTGATTTCACAATACAATCCTTCTCTTTCAGGTTGTATCTCAATATCCATCTTTACATTGCGGTTATAGTCCTTTACAGCACTGTTATATGCCCTTGCATTCTCTAGGTAGTCTATGGATGCCCCTTTATAGAGCTTCTTTTGGCTCAAATAAGGCGTTTCTTTATCTTGGATGGATAAATCATACCCAAAACGCTTTAGAACGCTCTGTATGCACTTATTTCGCTCTGACATGAAGCTGTGTTCTTTGAAACGAGTATCCTTTGCGGAAAGTGGTGTATCCGTGTATCTGATATTACCCTCTTTATCCCTCATAATATCGCCCTTATGGTGTACCAGTTCGGCATTCTCTGCGTTTGCCTTGGCAAGCTGGTGCGTGTCCTTATCCTGCCATATATCTTTTTTATATCTCTTTGGCTCTGTCTGAATGACCTTTCTTTCAGAATAAAGGATATGTACATGTAGGTTAGTACGGTCATGGTTCCAATGAACCGCATACTCATGATCGTGTCCTTCACCTACGATCTGGCTCACCAGCTCATCACAGATTTCTTTGAGTATGATTTTCTGTTCTGCAGACGTCTGATTTTTATTTTTATCTGCTAATTCGTTAGGCAAGGCTATTATCATTTCCCTCGCCTCATTCTGTCTTTGATTTTCTTGATGCGCATTTTCACGTTCATAAGCAGAATAAAACGACCATTCATACATCATGTTTTTTTCATGTACGATAACTTCTTCCTGCTTATCCGATTCACCAGATATGTAGCGAGAACGACCGACGACATCGGTTATCTTAGTATTTTGACCATATACATTAGGCATAGCGATAGCACTCCAATCTTTAAGCAAACCTCGAAGAGAACTGTTACGGCGTAGCCTTAACGGTGTGTTTGCGCTCTCATACGGCGAGGCCTCTTTCTTGTATGGTAGTGTGATTTCTATATACTGTCAATAAATATTTATGTACTTAATTTTTCTTTAATATAGTAATTAATTGTTTTGGTATTAAAATTCTTTCTTATACATAAGTTGTATAATAATTATGTCGGTTACCTCCCAACTTTCCGACTTTAGGAAAGGAGGTGAACTTCGTGGAGTATGTTATTTCTCTTTTAATCTCTATCGTGGCAAGTATAGTCGCCTACTATATTTGCAAACGGCTGGATAGAGCTATAGACCGATCAGCCAAGTAGTAGAAAAGGAGTAGTTCGCAGCTACTCCTTTTTTTCGTGGTGCTATTTCTCTTTTGCCATCTTCATTATATCAGATTTATTTATGTGTTTGTCAATATTTACATTTTCATTGACTTTCTTATGAATGATTGTATTATTGTATTACAAGTAATACATAGATAAAAAGGAGAAGAATTATGAATACAATTTCTTTACGAATGAATGATGATGAAACAAAGTTATTACGTGATTATGTTTCTGTGAACAATTTGAATATGAGTAAATTTATCAGAGACTTAGTATTAGATAAAATTGAAGATGATCTATCTTTAGATGAAGAAAGAATTTTAAAAGCTCATGAAAAAGCAAAACATGAAAAGAAATATGATCATACAGAAGTTTGGAAAATGTTAGGTATCTGAAATGTATAAAGTAGAGTTTTCAGAATCGGCAATAAAGCAATTAAAAAAACTAGATAAGCAAACTTCAAGAATTATAAAAAACTGGGTAATAAAGAATTTAGTTGATTGTGATGATCCAAGAGTCCATGGAAAACCGTTAAAAGGGAAATTAGCAGGTATATGGAGATATCGTGTTGGTGATTATAGAATATTCGCAGATATCCATGATGAAATTTTAACAATAGAAATATTTGAAATGGGTCATAGAAGAGAAGTATATAAATAAAATACTTCTTTTTATTCATCAGTATTCCACCACTTTAAAACTGTTGGCTTTGACAATCCTGTTTCTCTAACACAATCTATTTTTCTACCATTCGGATTATCTAATTGCCACTGATTTACTACACCTTTTTTTGAATTTCTTCCAGCCCATGAATTATTTGGATAATCAATTGCCTGTACTGCGCGAGCTCTCTCTAAATGAATACTCCGCTTTCTATAATTTCTTTTGTTTTTTTGAATTGGGATATCCGTTCTTTGAATAATAGTATTGATTGGATACGTAATATAACTATCGTTGTACGCTTCTAATGCATGTAATACATCATCCTCTGTAAACTTATCGCCCTTAGTATTCATGAACGGTATTAATCCATATGCGTCTTTTTCTAATTCTTCAAAAGGAATATCACATTTCTTTGCATATGTTGCCAGGGTCATGATGCACCAATATCTATGACCTTGTTGCACTCCAGCTTTTAATTTCCTGATCCACCAATAATATAAATCTTTCTTACATACCCATGTACCCTTTGGTTTCTTCTCTACAATTCGCTTTTGATACCATTCTGGGTACTTTTCTTTTGCATCTTTTAAGAGCAGATTTGATTTATAACTAAATTTGACGGCTCTATACTCCTCTGGAACGTATTTATTAAGGTATTCTACCGTGACTTTTTCACCTACTTTGAACGCTCTTGTACGCTCTCCGTTCTTTGTGATGCTTCCAACCATCCTAAATCCTTGAAAAAGACTCTCATATTGAACATTATCATGCAGACTTGAAGCTCCCTGTGTCCACGCTTGCCATGTAATTCTTCTTCTTAAACGCTCTAATTCCTTTACAGTGCTTCTAAAAAGCGGTATTGGTCTTTCAAATACAAAATATAAATGTAATCCTGTTCCGCTACCAACAATATAGGTAGGTCTAGGAAGTCCCCATACGAAAGATAACATCTCATGCCCTTTATCTATCTGTGTCATCAAGAAATTCCACTCATCCAGAGTATCAACACCATCTAGATCGATTGCCATTGCATATAAAAACCTAGCAAATTCACTCTTCCTGCTCTTTCCTGCATAAGATATCGGAGACATGATACAGAAATCATCAGTTTCAACTAAGGTATCAATGATTTCTAAATCATCTGTAACGGTATATCTCTTTGCTTTAGAATCACCAGCTACTATAGATACAGCAATTCCATTATATTTCCCCTTTTCATAGACTCCTTTTTCTTCAAAAGAACCAATAGGAAAAATATCTCTATAAAAATCGCTTGCATATACCTCTTTAAAACTACTCTCTAAAGCACTAAACAAATCAAACTTACTCATACAGATACCTCCAGATTTTAAGACTACATAGGGCGTTATATTATCAATACATTATTTTACCTTTTTAGTATAAAAAATACTACAAAACTTTCAATTAATTGTATTAAAAGTTACTAAAGATATGATATTTACAATAAAAACAGCATAAACATAAAATTATGCTGTTTTTATACTGGATGCAATTATATCACTGATATGTTTTTATT
>CALHQV010000060.1 GCA_938038035.1 uncultured Gemella sp.
AAATAATTTTATTAAGTATTTATATAACTTATCCTAATTAAGGAAAAAATTAGTTCACTATTTATTTGTTAGATGCAATTGGTAAAATGCTCAAAAAATTTTAAAAATAGTATATTATATTTATTTCGTAAAAAAAGGTAGAAATCCTTAAAAATGGATAACTACCTTTTTTTATATTAAGTTATGCTAATGCGTGTGATATTTTATGTTTTAAAAGATTGCTAAAACAATTTTGAGCATCTTTTAAATCTTTTGGATCTGGGTGTTTTTTTGATTCTTTAACCATGTCGGCAAGATCTGGTGTAACTTTGTGAATAAAGTTAGGGTCACGCCAAGTAAGGATTTTGAAAACTATCATAACCTTTGGATCAACCTTGCCTTGGCAGACGAAAGTTTCGTGAATTCTATTGTTTCTTTCTTCCATAAAGGCGATATAATTATTAATTGAATCATCTGCGTGATAATGTTCACGAGGAACACCACAAGTTAGAAATAGAGCAACGTCTTTACTATGTATTTCTTGTTGATCGATAAAACGTTGCATATTTTTATTGGCGTTAGTTTTATCTGTCCAAGCACCTAGAATATAGAAATCATATTCTTTTTCTAGTTTTTTTCGTTGTTTTTTTATGTCGAGTAAATCTACTTCCCCTAAAGTTTTTATCTGTTCGTAGATTGCTTCGGCTACTTTTCTAGTGTTTTTTGTTTTGCTTGAGTAAGCAAGTAAAATTTTCATAAATAATCCTCCTACTTAGGATATTAGAATAAGTCATCTGACAAGATTATATCTCGTATTAATTAAAACCATATAATTATTATAACAAAAAAATATTTGATTTCAAACTGATAACTGAAAATAATAATCAATTATAAAGTTCGAGAGAGATAAAAATTAAAAAAATTGAAAAATTAACCTATTAGAGTATGGTTTTAACTAAAAAATAGGAAATAATCCATGGTTTATGATAAAATACTAATTGATAATGAAGAGAAATGAATATTGTGCGAGGATAGGAAATACGAATGGAAAAATTATATGAAATAGCTAGTTATGCATCGTTTATAGTATATCATGTAGAAGCGATGGATAAGATAAAGATTCCCAAGAATATGATTAGAGAATATATTAACCTACAAAAAACAGTAGGGAGTTTCCCAGAAGAGCTGAATTATGTGAGTAGTTTTTATGATACGAAAACAGGTAGTAGTGGGACATTGTTTGAAAATACTAATGAAGGGAATTATATTTTATCTTATACGGGAACGAATTTTTATTTTGATAGACAGAAGGATATGTATGCTGATGTAGTAGGTATTTGCTTGGGGCAAGCGGAACATATGACACCGTGTTATAAATTTTATACACGCATGAAGAAAAAATATGGTGATAATATTATTTTAACAGGTCACTCACTGGGAGGAAGTATTGCACAACGTGTTGCTATTGAGTATGATGTACAGCAAAGTATCGTTTTTAATGCAGCTCCAATATATTTAATTGGTGGTATAGATATCTTTATGGATAAGGAAAAAGACGGTGAACTATATGCTGCGCGTATGAAGAAATATCTTAGAAATGTAAAGAAAACAGCTATTAAAAAAGCAACTTTTACAGGAGATGTGAAGAGAGTCGTTTCTGAATATGATATATTTACAAGAATTTCTGAACTACTGTCGATTGGTTACTATGTAGGTGATGAAATTATTGTAAAAGAAGCAGGAATGCATGGCATAAAAAGTTTCTTAGACATATACCAAAAATCTTTTGGTAGTTCTTTTGAGAAAAAAGAAAATGATGATGATCTTTTATCGTTAGAATATAAAGATTTTAGTTTAGCTGAAGTAGGTATTCTAAGCAACTTTTCAGAAGAGCGTATAACGGAATTAGAGAATCAGCTGAATGCACTTTTAGTGAGTCGTACTGTGATAGATAACTTGAATAAAAATCCTTATAATGTTAATTTTGAGTTTTTTATCAAGGCTATATTAAATAATATTGCGAAGAAAAAAGTAGAACTATAATAGCTTCCTTGTCTGACGTTTTTGTCAGATGAGGAGTTTTTTATTGTAAGATTATTGGAATTGTTTAACATGGGTTACAGGTTGTTATAAAACTTTGTGTTTTTCGCATAACTGATAGAGAGTTAATCGCTTGCTTAAAGTTGTAACTTCATAGAAAAAAATGATATAATATTGATAACTATGTATATACTCAAAACGATGAGAAGATGCAGATTAAAAAATAAAAAGTATACTCCAAAAAATGTTTTATAAAAAATATAATTAGGAATATATTAGTTAATACTTAGTATAAATCTAAGGAGGAAGAAAATGGCAGAATATAAAATACTAGTAGTCGATGATGAAGAACCGATTGCTAATATATTAGAGTTTAATTTGAAAAAAGAAGGTTACGATGTAATCGTCGCTAATGATGGAGAAAAAGCGATAGAATTTGCTTTTAATGATAATCCGGATTTGATTTTATTAGATTTAATGTTACCTAAAAAAGATGGGATGGAAGTGTGTAGAGAAGTACGTGCTAAGAAAAATATTCCAATTATTATGTTAACAGCGAAAAATAGTGAGATTGATAAAGTTCTTGGGCTTGAGTTTGGGGCGGATGACTATGTAACTAAACCTTTCTCAACGCGTGAGCTTATGGCTAGGGTTAAGGTAAACTTACGTCGTGTTACTAAGCAACAAGAAGAAGTTATTGAAGAGAAAAATGGTGGAGATCTTGTGATTAAGGATATCGTTATTTATCCAGAAGCTTATGTTATTAAGAAAAATGGTGAAGAAATCGACTTAACACGTAGAGAATTTGACCTTTTCTATTACCTTGCGCAGCACCGTGGACAGGTTTTAACACGTGAGAACTTACTGCAAACAGTGTGGGGTTATGACTACTTTGGTGATGTAAGGACTGTAGATGTGACTGTAAGAAGATTACGTGAAAAAGTAGAAGATGATTCATCGCAACCTGAATATATAATGACACGTCGTGGTGTTGGTTACTTTATAGGTGAAGAGTAATGATTTTTTTCGGGAAGAGATTTAAGAAAAGATTCTTTTCATCAATCAGAACTAAGTTCGTAATAGTTTATGTATTAGTTAACATAATTTCATTACAACTTATCGGATTGTTTTTTACAACGCAATTAAGAAACAGTAATGTAAATACATTTGAACAAAATATTATTGAACAAGAAAAAATCTTAAACTACCATGTTCGTGAGGAATTAGAAAAAGCTAGTGGTGGCGGAGGAGATACTTCGAAAGTTCTTAATGATACTGGCGCTCAGGAAGATTCTACGAAGAGTAACAGAGATTCTAAAAGTGGGATAGCTAAGCTAGTTAGTGAATTTAATATTCAAAAGTTATTATTAGTAAATGTTATAGATAATGATTCGAAGATCTTAGCGACTTCTTCGAAAAATGGAAATGATGAATATCTTGCGAAAAGGTCGTTTGATCCACTTGTAAGTCAGGTTATTAAGACTGGTGAGAGTACCAAACAGATTCAAAATAATGCTGATAGTAATAAGCGTGTGTGGATCTATGTGAGTCCTGTTAAAAAGGATAATGAGGTTATTGGTGTAATCTCGCTTATGGCTGATATAGAAAGTGTTTATCAAGAGGTAAATGGTATTTCTAAAATCTTCATAGTAGGAACTATCCTATCGATATTAATTACTACAGTTATAGGGTTCGTGGCATCAAAAACGGTGACGAGTTCTATAGAGAAGATGAGTTCTCAGGTTAAGAAGATGGCTTTAGGAAACTACGGTACGGTAGTTGGAATAGATACAGATGATGAAATCGGAGATTTGGCAAAAGTGTTTAACCAAATTTCTAAGAGAATCGAAGAAGAACAAGCTGTAACTGAGACTGAACGTAGGAAGCTTGCGACGATTATTGAAAGTATGATGGATGGGATTATTACAACGGATAATAACGGTAGAATAATCCTTATAAATACAAGTGCTGAGGATATGTTAGGTGGTCGTAATGATGAAATTTTCATCGGAAAAGATGTGCTGAAAATTCTTAATATTACTGAATATGAGAGTATAGAGGAAATATTAGAAGCGGAAGACAGTCTTCTGGTAAATGCTTCAAGAAGCGATGAAGAATTGCTACTGCGTGCTGAGATTTCTAAGATAGAAAAAGAAGATAAAGAAGATTTAACTCAGATGTCAACGGAGCTAGAGGGATATATTATTGTGCTTTATGACGTAACAGATCAAGAACGTCAAGAAAAAGAACGTCGTGAATTCGTATCGACTGTATCTCACGAACTTCGTACACCTTTAACGACGATGAACAGTTATATCGAAGCGCTAGAAGAAGGTGTGCTTGAAGATAAGGAACTTGCTCCGCAGTTTATCGATACTATTCATAAAGAGACTACTCGTATGATAAGGATGGTAAATGAGTTGATGCAACTTGGTAAGATGGATATCAAAGAAGAGCATTATGAAAAAGAGTTTATTGATATAAATAAAATGCTTGAACAGATTACCGATAGGTTCGCCCTAACGCACCCTGAGAAAAACTTCATAAAACATATTCCTAAGAGTCCGATATTCGTAGAAGGTGACCAGGATAAACTTACACAGGTGTTTGATAATATTGTTAATAACGCGATAAAATATTCTCCAAATGGTAAGAATATAACAGTAAGGGTTAGACAAAATTATCACCATAATAGGGTGAGTATTTCTATTAAAGATGAAGGTGTAGGAATTCCATTAGTCCACATAGATAAAATCTTTAATAGGTTCTATAGAGTTGATAAGAGTAGACAGAGAAGTATGGGAGGAACAGGTTTAGGATTAGCGTTAGCTAAGACTATTGTAGAGGCCCATAAAGGCCGTATTTGGGCGCAAAGTAGAGAAGGATATGGAAGTATAATATTTGTAACGCTACCTTGTGAACAAATTGATGATGAATGGTTATAGAGGTAAATAATATGAGAAGTAAAAGGAAAGAAACTGTTAAATCAGTCATATTAGGAATACTTGTTCTAATGAGTTTAACTCTATCTTATCTTATTATTACTTATCAACCAGATTATGAGATTTTCACTAAGAGAACTACTCAAAAATCAGTAGAGTCAAATAAAAATAGTCTTTTGAATTTCTTGATTCCGGACAGTGTTGTAAAAAACTATGAAGGATCAAGAGAGGAAGCTATAGTTCAGAATTCTATAACGAAGGTAGCTAGTGTCGATGCTATTAAAGACAAAAAAGTTTTGAAAGATTTGCTATCGGTAATCTCAGATAGTGAGAGTACAGAATCTAGAGTTAGGAATAGAAATATTGAGGATATTACATCGAATAATGTTGAAAAAATACTGATAAACTATCAAGTGACCCTGGATTCTGCTTTAGTAAAACCGTTGTTCTTCTCTGAAGAAAATTCTAATATAAGTTTAGAATTTGATACGATAGTCTTACTAAAAGATAGACCAAATATGATTTATCTGTATAAAAAAGATGATAAAAACTACCTACAAATTACTTTAAAAGAAGAAATCTATGGTAAAGTAAACACTATGTTTAATGAGAAGAAACAGACCTATGCTAAGTATAGTTTGAATAATAGGTTTATCTATTTAAAAGAATCTGATGAAGACAATGTTATAGATGAATATAGTGCTGAAGATGTAAACTTAAATAAATTGGCTAAGGATATTTTTGAGAAAAAAGATAATCTTAGAATAAGTAATGAAGATGAAGTGACCGATGGTTATGGAATTTTAAGATCTATAAATAATAGATTATTATATACAAATCCATCCAATGAAGGTGGAAAAGAAGTTGGAGCTACCGTAGCTATAAACAATACTATGAGCTTTTTAGAGTTAGGTTATGTAGGGGATACGAATTATCAGCTTACTACTGCTTTAGAGGGGATTACTATTTTCCAAGAAGCTCATAAGGAGTCTATAGCCTTTAGTAAAGATGGTTTTGCTGATATTATTTCTGAGGATAATAGTAGTGGAATATATAAGCTGGCATCACCGAAAAAACTTACGAAAACTTATCTTTCATCGAAAGAAGCGGAACTATATTCTGTTGAAAAGACTGAATATGTGATTAATTATCTTTATGAAAGAGTCAACCTTAAAGAGGTAAGTGATATAGTTTTAGGATATGATAAAGTTTATAATAAAGATAGAAACAGCTTTAGTTATGTGCCAGCGTGGTATGTAAAATATAATGATAGATATATGAGTTTTAAAAAATTAAAAGAAATGATAGACAAGGGAGAGAGACTATGAACTGGGGTAAGATGAAGACATTGTTTATTTACCTATTCGTTGCACTTAATGCTGTCTTGTTAACATTTTATGTATACACTGTTCAGAAAAACAAAACAGAAATAGTTCAAGAAAAAGAAATAATCGAGCGTGCTATGAAAAATGACAATATAACTGTAGAGGATAATGCCACAAAACGTGATAATCTTGGTTATGTCAATGTAACGATCTCAGATTTGAAAGAAGTTAGAAAAGAAGAGAATGGTCTAAAGTATGAAGTTGAAAATGTAGATAAAACATCTATGTTAAAAGTCAGTTCTGAAAATGCTATTACAAATGTAAATAAGGGCAACTATAGAGCAGAATTAGAATCATTCTTGCTAGAAAAGATGAAGCTTAGTGCAAATTATATTTTTTCTAGTTATAATGCGTCAAAAAATGAAGTTATTTTTGAACAACAAATAGATAGTTTTAGGGTGTTTTCTAATAAAAATGCGAGAATAGTCTTTAGTGTCGAGAGTAATGGAGATATTAAGAACTTTACTTTGACGAGTGTTTCAAATATAAGAAAAGATAAGAATGAAACGCTAGTACCATCTAGTCAAGCGATAAATAGACTGTATCACGAAGACTTAATTCCTAAAAACTGTCGTGTTCGTACTACTTTAGGGTATTATACTTATATTTCACAAACGGAAAATCAAGTATTGATACCGACTTGGAATGTAGAAATAAGCGATAAAGATGGGCAAGTTAGCAACTACTATGTAGATGCAATAAACCTAAATGTACTGAACAGAAAAGGGTATAGCTCATAGATGGGTATTTAAAAATAAAAAAACTATTCGTTGTGATAAGTGCAACGAATAGTTTTTTGTGTATTAATCAGCTAAGTAAGCTTTTAGCATCCAAACATTTTTTTCTAATTGAGTTTTTAATCCTAATGCTAAGTCAGAAGTACCTTGATCTCCTTCGTCTTCAGCTACACCCATAAGATGAGTTAAATCATTGATTAATAATTCGAAGTCGTGGAATACAGCTGCAACCATTTCAGAAGTTGTTTCTTGTTCAGTTGCTTCTTTGATAGTTGCGATTTCTAAAGCACCTTTAAGTGTAGAAACTGGGCGACCTCCAATTGCTAATAATCTTTCAGCAACCTCATCTAAAGATTCAGTTGTGTAGTTGTAGTAGTTTTCAAATACTTCGTGTAGTGTGTAGAAGCTACGTCCTTTTACATACCAGTGGAAGCTGTGTAATTTTGTGTATAATACTGTTAAGTTAGCAACAAGTTTGTTTAATTCTGTTGTACGTGTCATAATAATATCTCTCCTTTATTTTTGAATTTATGCTTAAATTATAGCACCATGAATTTCTCATGTAAAGTTAATAAGCTTATAAAAGTTATTGAGAATTATTCTCTAAAAAGAATGTTGATTTAGCAATGTTTCCCGAGGAGAAGAAATATAAATGATAATCAATATCATATAGGGTGGATGTATTTTTAAATTTAAAAATTTGAAATAAACTTCATTAGTTGATAAAATAAAGAGCGAAAGGGGTAGAATCTATGGCAAGATTATGCATATTTTTAATAAATTTGTATAGACGATATATATCACGTTATACAAGACCGACGTGTAGATTTTCTCCTACATGTTCAAGTTATGCTTTGGAAAGTTATAAGAGATTTGGTTTTTTCTTAGGTACGTATTTAACTGTTAAGAGGATATTGAAGTGTCATCCTTTATATAAAGGTGAGTATTTTGATAATGTACCTTTATTTAAGAAGGATATATTCAAATTTGGAAGAAAAAAATAAAGAGGCCGCTAAGTTTAGCTGCCTCTTTATTTTGGGCGAAATTGTTATTTGGATAAAAATCAGGAATGTTTGATCATGTTTGCAGAACTAGAAGAAGTTCTCTTACAAAATAACTTTTCTAAAAATTTATCTAATTAAGGTATTTGTACGGTAAATCCTCATAATCACCTACAAATATTAAATTATATTGCAAGTGCGCGGTAAATCCTCACAATTATCCACAAGTGCAAAGTTTTTAATGTTATTTATCGATGCTATTTCCTGCATCTAACCATGCGGCAATTCCGCCCGGGAATCTATAGACATTTTTATATCCGGCTTCTTTTGCTAAGACTGCTCCAACATGGCTTCTTTCACAAGCTACAAAACCACAGTATATAACTATTTTTTTGTCTTTATTGTCTCCTAGAGTTTTTAAAAATGCTTCTTTTTCTTCTGGTTTTAAATCCTTCATTTCTTTTGGAAGACCAGCATTAACAGCACCTTTAATTTTTGTTTTTTCAAATCGATCCGCTGGAATTGTATCAACTAGAATCATATCCTCTTTATTATCTATAGATTTTTTCAATTCATCTGCGCTGATCAGATTGTAATCCCCTGTTTTTGTTGCTTTAACTAGTTTTATAGCTGCCTTTTCTACTTCGTTTTCTTTTCCGTCTTTTGCAGAACGATTAAGTCCGTCTCCGCTACTACAACCTACTAAGGAAACTGAAAGTAATATGCTAGATAAAGCTAGTGTAATTTTATTTTTTTTCATAAAGTCAGCCCTCCTTTAACTTTCACTTTTATTATAACATAAAAAATTACATATATAAACAAAATAT
>CALHQV010000061.1 GCA_938038035.1 uncultured Gemella sp.
TTTATTTAGCTATAAGTCTTATTTAAAGAACATAGTAGCTTCTCTAAAAATTGAGACTATAAAAAAAATAATATTACCTAATATTTTAAAAACTATTGACAACATTCATTCTGTAGTATATAATTTTACATACTGATATAACACATAGTTTTCAGTTATTAAAATTTATATATATTATATTTAGGAGGAACATTTTTATGTTATCATTTTTAAAACCTAAAGCTAAATCACACAAAGTTCCTGCCGATAAAGTTATGCCAACTTATAAAAAATTAAGATTTATTTCTTTCCTTGGAGTGTTCCTTGGATACATGGCATTCTACATTGTTAGAAATAACATCAGTTTATCGAGTAGTGATCTTAAAGCATCTTTAGGAATTTCTAAAACTCAAATGGGTGCAATCATGAGTTACATGCTACTTGCATACGGATTAAGTAAAGGATTTATGAGTAGTTTATCGGATAAAGCCGATCCGAAAAAATATATGGCTCTTGGACTTTTCCTTTGTGCATCTGTAAACTTAGCACTTGGAGTTAGTCACACTGTATTCTTAGTATCAATCTTAGTAATTTTACTAGGACTTTTCCAAGGTATGGGGGTTGGACCAGCATTCATCACACTTGCAAGCTGGTACCCTAAAAAAGAACGTGGTCGTATGACTGCTCTTTGGAATATTTCTCACAACATTGGTGGAGGAATCGTAGCAAGTATCGTTACATTAGGGTTCTTCATCTTTGGTAAAGAACACTGGAAATTAGCATACTACGTATTCCCAGCGATTATCGCTATTATCTTCGTTGTTATTATCCTTGTTTTAGTTAAAGGAAAACCAGAAAACGAAGGTCTACCAACAATGGAAGAAATCACTGGTGAAACACATAAAGTAGAAGTAAAACACGTACCAGAAGAAGCTGCAAACTTAAACGCAGGACAAATCTTCGTAAACTACGTATTAAAAAACAAACACGCTTGGTATGTATCTCTAGTTGATACATTCGTATACTTAATCCGTTTCGGATTAATCTCTTGGCTTCCAATCTACTTATTAGAAACTAAAGGATTCACAAAAGGACAAATGGGTATCGCCTTCACACTATTCGAGTGGGCTGCTATTCCATCAACACTTCTTGCTGGATACCTATCTGATAAAGTATTCAAAGGTTACCGTATGCCTCCAGCAATCGGTGCAATGGTTATCATTTTCTTCTGTCTAATCGGATATTGGGAAAGTACTTCTCTAGTATGGGTAATCGTATTTGCCAGCCTTTCTGGATGTCTAATCTACGTACCACAATTCTTAGCATCAGTTCAAACTATGGAAGTTGTTCCATCATTTGCTGTTGGTAACGCAGTTGGTCTAAGAGGATTCATGAGTTACATCGTGGGTGCTTCATTCGGTACTTGGTTCATCGGATTCGTTGTTGACCGTGTAGGATGGTCTGGAGGACTTTACGTACTTCTATCATCTGCAGTTCTTTGTATCGTATTCGCAGTATTAAGTCACCGCGGAGCTAAAGAATTAGCACAAAAATAATTCACAATTCAAAATATCAAAAAGCACTGAACAAAATCGTTCAGTGCTTTCTTATTATTATTATATTAATTCCTTCATTAATCTTCCTACTTACGTGTTATGTAGTTTTCAATGTTATAATCTCGTGAATCTAATTCTATATCATTTCCTAAAATTATATTCGCTACACTATAGCCAATTATCGGACCTGTAGTTAAACCAGAAGAACCAAGACCACTAATCGCATAAACATTTTCTAGTGTTGGAACCTCCCCAAAGAACGGAGAATAATCACTGGTATAAGCTCTAATTCCAACACGTTCATTTATTATCTCTGCATTTTTTAATTCACCTAAAAAACTCTCCGCTTCTTCACCAAAAGCATCAAGTTGTTGCTTATCAATAGTTAAATCAAAGCCCATATCATTTTCGTGTGTCGCTCCAACACTAACAACACCTTTTTCAAACGGAATAATATCCAATTCACCCTCAGGCATAATAACCGGATAAGACCCTGTATTTTCATCAGAAACTTTATAATCTCTTAGTTGACCTTTTTGGGGACGAACATCAACATTAAAACCAAGAGGCTCTAATATATCTTTTAACCACGCACCAGTCGCGAGAACAACAGTATCAAAAACCTGTCCATTAATCTCGTATTTATTCCCCACAACCTTTAGACTAACTCTTTCCCTAACAACATTAGCTTTCGAGGCAGTAAGTAAAGTATTAACGAATCTCTCTCCTTCTACTCGTCCACCACCACTCGCATACAATACATCTCCATTATTATCGAAGCTAGGAATGATTTTTCGAACCTCTTCTTTTGAGATAATCTCTAAATTCCCTATCATCGGTGATAATTCTTTACGACTTTCAGCAAGTTCTTTTAACTCAGGTAGCTTATCTTCATTTTTTTTCAATAAATATACTCCACATTGTGAATAAAAGTCCGTATTATAACCATCAGCTTCTAAGTCTTTTACTAATTTCAAATAAAAATCCGCACCTAGTCTCGCCATCTTATACCAAGGTTTATTACGTCTTTTAGAAAACCACGGACTTATAATCCCAGCCGATGCTTTTGTAGCTTGACCCAAACCATAATCAAAAACTACTATTTCATTTTTTTGTTCTTTTGACAAATAATAAGCACATGTAGCTCCTACTATTCCCCCACCTACTACTGCTATTTTCATAAGATACCTCGCTTTTTTAATAAATCTACTAATTAAAATTATAACCTAAAAAATTTATAGAGTAAACTTTAACTTTAATCAATATTTTTCAAATCCTCATATTAATACTGAGCTTACTCCACTCTAATATAAACTTTGTAACAATCTTTGTAGTTATCAATATTTTATGGACTTATACTACATATCATATTATAATAGTACTTAAGTCAAATGACTTTAGAATTATTATTTACAGGAGGTAAACTATGACTGAAATGAAATTAATACCAAGAAATGAAGTTGAAGAGAAATATACTTGGGATATGACTCTTCTATACAAAACTGATGAAGATTTTAAGGCGAGCCTTGAGAATATCAAAAAAGAAATCTTAGATTTCAAGGCTGCTTACGAAGGAAAATTAACGGATCACACTACTTTAGATACTGCCGTTAAAAAATACGAAGAACTTTACGAAGAATACTATAAACTATCTCACTACGCTGAGTTACCAATGGCGGTGGATAGATTTAATGACAATGTAGTACAAAATGTAACACTATTTGAAGATGTTTCTACTTTATGGGCAGGAAATTTAAGTTTCTTCGATACTGAACTTGTAGAATTAGATGAACAATTCATTAAAGATTTCGTAAAAAACTATCGTCCTGATTTAGAATATTACTTCGAAAAAATCGTTCAGGAGAAAAAACATACATTATCAAAAGAAGCTGAACAAGTAATCGCGAATTACGAAAGCCTTCCTGGTTACTACAATCTATACGAGGTAACTAAACACGAAGATATGCAATTCGATAGTTTTGAAGCGAACGGTAAAACTTATGAAAACAGCTTCGTACTATATGAAAACTTACACGAAATGGATAACGATACTGAAGTTCGCCGTAATGCTGCAAAAAGTTTTTATAAAACATTAAATACTTATAAAAACACTTCAGCAAACGAGTATATTTCACAAATCAAAAAAGAAAAAATGCTTGCTACAATGCGTGGTTATGACAGTGTTATTGACTACCTATTAGCTGCTCAAGATGGTAACCGCGAACTATATGATCGTCAAATCCGTACTCTTATGACAGATTTAGCACCTCATATTCGACGTTACATTAAGCTACTGGCTCGTGAACACAAGATTGAAGATATGCAGTTTGCTGATTGCAAAATCAATCTTGATCCTGATTTCGAAGTTGACATGACTATCGATGAATCTCGTTCTTACCTTAAAAAAGCACTTGGTGTTCTTGGTGAAGACTACGTAAAAATGATCGATGAAAGTTATGACAAACGTTGGACTGACTTCCCTCAAAATATTGGGAAAAGTACTGGTGGATTCTGCGCAACAGTTCCTAATGTAGCTGGATTTATCCTACTTTCTTGGACTGGAAAAATGAATGAAGTTTTCGTTCTTGCTCACGAGCTTGGACATGCGTATCACTTCATGAGTACAGGAAAACACCAAACAATGTTAAATAATGATTGTCCACTTTACTTCGTTGAAGCTCCATCAACTTGTAACGAGGTTATCGTATCTAACTACCTACTAAAAACTAACACTGATGCTCGTTTCAAACGTTGGGTTATCAGCAACATGATTAGTAGAACATACTTCCACAATATGGTAACACACTACTTAGAAGCTGTTTATCAAGATAGAATCTACAAAATGGTAGATAACAACGAAATGCTTAATGCTGACGTTCTTTCTAAAGTTAAACGCGATGTTATGGAAGAATTCTTCGGGGATAGTTTAGTAGTTAATGAAGGTGCAGAGCTTACTTGGATGAGACAACCTCACTACTACATGGGATTATACCCATACACTTACTCTGCAGGATTAACAATTGGTACAGCTATCGCTAATAAAATCGATAATGACAGTTCTTATGCTGACACTTGGTTAAATGTTCTTTCTAAAGGAAGTAGCATGTCAGCACTAGATCTTTCTAAACTTGCAGGTTGTGATGTAAGTACTGATGAACCACTTAAAGAAGCAATTGCTTATGTTGGTCACCTAGTAGATGAACTTTACAACTTAACAGATGAATTAAATAAATAAGGAGTGACTCAAAAATCGTTATTTCGTAGAAATCGATTTTGTCGAGTCACCCTCGCACAGTTTATTAGATATCTAAAAAGCTTCTATAAAGCGAATTTAGATATCAATAAACCACTGCGTCTATGAGGAGTGACTCGATAGAATTAATTACAAAAAATCAATTTCGTCGAATCACTCCTATTTTATTATACAATTAACTATGATATACTTTAACAAAGTAGTAATTTGAAGGAGTTTTATATGCATAACAGTTGGAATGAAGTAATAAAAAATTATCCAAAAATAGATGAACTTAATAACTTGATAGAAAAAATAGATGAAAAACGTCTTACTACAACAATCTATCCTCCAAAAGAGCAAGTTTTTAGGGTTTTTGACTTAGCATTAGAAGATATTAAGGTCGTAATATTAGGACAAGATCCTTACCATAATCCTGAGCAGGCTTGCGGATTAAGCTTCTCTGTAAATGATGGTGTACCACTCCCTAAAAGTCTTATAAATATTTACAAAGAGCTTCATGATGATTTAGGTATAAATCCAGCAAAAACAGGGAATCTCGAATCTTGGTTTAATCAGGGGGTATTTCTTCTTAACGCGGTTCTTACTGTTGAAAAAAATTCTCCTGCGAGTCACAGCAAGATGGGGTGGGAAAATTTTACGGATTACATAATTGAAACTATTTCAGAAAAAAATGAAAATGTAGTCTTTGTTTTATGGGGAACTTACGCAAGAAGTAAAAATAAACTAATCGATTCTTCAAAACATCTAATTATTGAATCAGCACATCCGAGTCCATTATCCGTATACCGTGGCTTTTTCGGAAGCAAAGTTTTCTCTCAAATTAATGATTATTTAGTCTCTCACAACAGAGAAAATATAGACTTTGAATTAAAAATGAAAACAAATGAGCAAATTTCATTTTTTTAAAATATTTTTAAAAAATTTTAAGTATATTTTAAGTAAGAGATATATAATGAGTACCTAAACAAAAGTAATGAAATTTCATTCTTAACGACACTTGTCGTTTCTCCCTTTTAAGTTTGAAATTATTTTTGTTTAAACCAATATTTCGGTTAATTCTTTATGATATTAACAGATAATAAAACTTTTTAATTTTTTTCATAATGTGGCTTGTCGCTCCCTAGGCAAGCCATTCTCCCTTTTAAAGAGTTGAAAGACTCTTTTGTTATTTGTATATAAGATTAGATATAAACAAGCAAGAAATTGCTTAGAACTTAATTTAGTTCACCCGAAAAACGTGTTCCCCAAACACGTTTTTTTATTATATTTTAAAACAAAAAAATCTCAGACATTTGTCTGAGATCTTTTATCTATTATACTGCTCTTCTATACCCTGCTTTTTGGGCTGCTTCTTCTGAATTGAAGACTAATAAGTTACTAGCAGCGACATTATTATAAGAAGGATGTGTTGGGGTATAGTAGTAACCACTCTTTTTACTAGCTCTAACAATAACCTTTCTAGATTGTTGTAACTGTTGTTGAGCTTGTTGATTTTGAGCTACTTGAACAACTTCTTTTTTCCCACTATCACTTTCATCTATTCTTTTTTTAGATGGAGGTGGTGGAGCTATTTGTTGTTCTTTATTTTCTGTTGAATTTTCTTCTTTTTTCTCTTCAGAAGATTGTTCTTCTACTTTTTTATCACGTTCTTCTTTTTTCTCTTGGAAAGTTTTTCTTTGTTCTTCTTTTCTAGCTTCACTAAAATGATTTGTCGTTAGCATTGTTAACATCATAACAAGTGCACTTACAGCACCTAAGACAACTTTTTTCAAACGCGTTTTTCGTTGAATAAGTTTTACAATAGGTGGACATAATAGTATAAAACTTAATACAAATACGACAATAGCGTATCTAATACCATGAGTAAACACCATGCTTAGTGATATTATCATAAATACTAAAAAGATAAACCACAAAATAACTTGTCCATGTTCTTTCATGAATTTATTCACAATATTTCTCCTTAAAAATAATCACTTATCTATTTTAACACTTTCTTAGCTAATAAACAATTATTTTTATAAATATCTTTAACTTTCATGAAATTCAAACCTTTTCAAACGAAACTAACCTTTATATTCTATCTTTTAAAAAAGTTTATATATAAACTCATCGTTCCAGAAGTGATTTATCAATATCTAAATTCACTTTTAGAAGTTTTTCTGATATCTAATAAACTTCATAGAAGGTGATTTCACAAAGTCGATTTGTCCGATATCATGATCTTTGAATCACTTACTGTAATTATTTTCTAGAAACAACCATAGAGATACCTTGACCTCCACCTATACAAAGTGAGCATATCCCTTTCTCTTTGTTGTCTTTAATTAGTGCATGTACTAATGTAACTAAGACACGACAACCGCTCGCACCTATTGGATGTCCTAGTGCTATTGCTCCACCGCGCGTATTAACTTTAGTCGTATCTAGATTCAATAAACGTGTTACAGCTATAGATTGTGCGGCGAAAGCTTCGTTCATCTCAAATAAATCAATATCTTCTATATTTAAATTTAATTTTGCTAGCACTTTTTGTGTTGCAGGTACTGGCCCTAGTCCCATTACTTTATTATCTAGACCTGCTGAAGCATAACCTTCAATGTAACAAAGAACATCTAAACCTAGTTCTTTAGCGCGTTTTTCATTCATTAGAATAACGCAAGCAGCTCCATCATTAATCCCTGAAGCATTCCCCGCTGTCACGGTTCCATCTTTTTTGAAAGCTGGGCGTAATTTAGCTAAGCTTTCTAATGTTGTATTTCCACGAACATATTCATCTGTATCGAAAACAATCTCTTCTCGCCTTGTTTTAATAGTTATCGGAGCAATTTCCTCAGAAAATAGATTATTCTCAATTGCTAAAGCTGCCTTTTTTTGACTCGCTAGAGCAAATTCATCTTGTTCTTCTCTTGTAATACCATATTGTTCTGCGATATTTTCGGCAGTAATACCCATATGATAATTCTCAAAAGCATCAGTCAGACCGTCATTAATTATAGTATCTTCTAATTCAAAGCTACCTAGTTTTTGGCCAAAACGAGCATTCTTCGTATAATGTGGTGCCGCACTCATATTCTCTACTCCACCACAAACTACGATATCATTGTCTCCTACCATAATAGATTGAACTCCAAGAACAACACTCTTTAGTCCTGATCCACAAACTTTATTCACAACAAAAGCGCTTTTCTCTTTTGGAATACCTGCATTAACAGCTATTTGTCTTGCTACATTCTGCCCAAGACCAGTCTGCAATACATTACCAAATATAATTTCATCAACAAGATTCGGATCAAGATTTACGCTTTCTAATGCATGTTTTACAAGATCCCCACCGATTTTCGCTGCAGAAACATCTTTTAAACTTCCTCCAAAGCTTCCTATAGCAGTTCTTTTCGCACTTACAATAGCAACTCTATTCATGTTTTTTATCTCCTAAATTTAGTTTTCTAGTATATTTTACTATAAAAATCATACTTCATCAAATAATGTAGCAAAACTAAACTGATTCTAAAAATCACACTATTGTAACATTCTTCGAATATATTTGTAATATAAATGTAATATATTTGTAATAAAAGGTTGTTTTTTGTAATTTAAGGATGTATAATATAAATATAAAGAAGTTATACAAAAAGAAGGTGGATAATATGAACAAACTTCTAAAAACAACAGGTGTATTTATTTTAGGAATAGGACTTATGACTGGCTGTACAGATAAGGTTGCACAAAAAATTGATAGTAACAATAATAATGTAACTAAAGAAGTAACGGCTACTGAAGAAACACCGACTTCTTTAGCTATCCTACAAAAAGAAGTTGAACATATTAGACAAACAGATACCAACGTTAGTACAAATATTATTAATAACAAACCTAGAGCTCAAGTAGCAACTCCTACTAGAAAAAGCACAACAAGCCAACAAACTCCTCAAACTAGAAAACATGACTTAGCTAAAGCTGGAGAAATTTTACAACCTATGGTATACGGAATGTTAAACTTAAAAGGTAGCACTACTGCTAATGTTGTGAGATTTATCGCTAGTAACGATGGTAGCAATAATGTGGTAAAACAAATAAACTTGACTAAAGTATTGGACTTACTAAATACATACAATACACAAACATTCCATAAACAAGACGTATTACAAAGATTACAAAATGATAAAGAAATTGAATTTGTTCAATTGAATAATAAAGTTACTGATTTTAGCAAACAAAACTTAGAAAAATTGATGAATCATAAAAATAAAGTAGTGTACTTCGCAAAAGATCAAGTCTTCTTAGCTAAAAGTGATATTGGCTACGGCGGGGCTACTGACGCAATCTTCATGCCAGTAGAAAAATGGGAAATTAAAGGAGACAGAGTACTTATTCCATACGTAAACATCACTACTAGAAAACCTGTAGGTATGATGACACTTCGCTTAAACAATAAAAACTACGAAAGCGGAGCTAATAGAACTATGTATTTTGTAGAAAAAATTCGAATTATATTAAAACAACGTGACATCGTCATTTTATATGGCGATGTTTTTTTGCGTTGAGTTAAAATAGACATCCAGGGGAGCCCTTTTTTGAAATAATATAAAAATAGGTAACCGACTTAAGTTCTACTTTTGCCAGTTACCTATATAGATTTCTATTTAATATTACTGAGATTTACTAGTTTTCTAATAAAAGGATTTGATAAATAATAGTCTTATTATTTAACCATTTTCTTTACATCTTCAATAGCATCTTCTGCAGCTTCTTTTACATCTTCTGCCACTTCTTTTACTTTAGAAAATAGTTTTCCAGCGAATCCTTCTTCTTCAACAGCTTCTTTAGCGTCTTCTACTTTGTCTGCAGCTTCATCTTTCACGTCTTCTGCTACTTCTTTTGCATCTTCTGCTTTATCTTCTACAGCGTCTTTTACGTCTTCTGCTTTGTCTGTTGCTTCGTCTTTCACGTCTTCTGCTACTTCTTTTGCATCTTCTACTTTATCTGCTGCGTCTTTTACGTCTTCTGCTACTTCTTTTGCATCTTCTACTTTATCTTCTACAGCATCTTTTACATCTTCTGCTTTGTCTACTGCTGCGTCTTTTACGTCTTCTGCTTTATCTTCGGCAGCTTCTTTTACGTCTTCTGCTTTGTCTGCTGCTGCATCTTTCACGTCTTCCGCTACTTCTTTTGCGTCTTCTACTTTATCTTCTGCAGCTTCTTTCACATCTTCTGCTTTGTCTGCTGCTGCGTCTTTCACGTCTTCCGCTACTTCTTTTGCGTCTTCTACTTTATCTTCTACAGCATCTTTTACGTCTTCTGCTTTGTCTGCTGCTCCATCTTTTAATTCTGCTGCTTTTTCTACTACTGCATCTTTAACGTCCGCTGCTTTATCCGCTACTACACTAGCTACATTTTTCACACCGTCAAATGCATCTTCTGCTGCTTCTTTTACTTTTGAAACTACTTTTTCAGTGAATCCCTCAGCTTGCAATTTTTCGTTACCTGTTAATTTTCCTAATCCCTCTTTTACTGAACCTTTTAATTGATTAAATTTGTTTTCTAATGACATAATAGTGCCTCCTAAATATTATTCTTTATTTATCTTTTTTTACCATGTTTTTTACGCCGTCATAAGCATCTTCAACGGCATCTTTAGCATCCTCTGCTACTTCTTTCACTTTTGAAAATAATTTCCCCGCGAATCCTTCATCCGCTTTGTCCGATGCTGCTTCTTTTGCTTCTTCTACTTTGTCTGCAGTTGCCTCTTTTGTATCTTTTGCTTTTTCCACTACTGCATCTTTTGCTTCTGTTGCTACTTCTTTCGCTTCTTCTGCTTTTTCTGCAGTTGCTTCTTTTACATCTTCTGCTTTTTCTGCTGCTGCGTCTTTTACGTCTTCTGCTACTTCTTTCGCTTCTTCTACTTTGTCTACAGTTGCTTCTTTTACATCTTCTGCTTTTTCTGCTACTTCATCTTTTGTTTCTGTTGCTACTTCTTTTACATCTTCTGCTTTTTCTACTACTGCATCTTTTGCTTCCGATGCTACTTCTTTCGCTTCTTCTACTTTATCTGCAGTTGCTTCTTTTACATCTTCTGCTTTTTCTACTACTGCATCTTTTGCTTCTGTTGCTACTTCTTTCGCTTCTTCTACTTTTTCTGCAGTTGCTTCTTTTACATCTTCTACTTTTTCTACTACTGCGTCTTTTACGTCTACAGCTTTGTTTACCACTGCATCTTTTACATCTACAGCCTTATCTACAACTACTTCAGCTGCATCTCCAACTTTTTCTTTAACTGTTGAAAATCCATCACTTATACCTGCTTTAGCTGATGTAAAGGTATCAGATGCAAATTCTCCTGTTGATTCAACAACATTAGACACACGATCTTGTAAACTTACTGAATCTGCTTCATGTTGTTCCTTAGTTTTAATATCGATTACATTGACATTAACTTCTACAACTTCTAATCCAGTCATTTTGTTTATATCAGTTGTAATCACTCGTTTAATTTCCTCAAAGATTTCAGGTACATTTTTTTTATATTCAACTATGATATTTAAATCAACAGCTACTTGTTCCTTACCGACTTCAATATTAACACCTGATGTAACATTATCAGTATTAATTAATTTATCTGTTAAATTCGAGAAAAAACCTCCATCAACTGCTAGCAATCCTGAAACATTTTCTAAAGCTTGACCGATAATTTTTTTAATTACATCATTATCAAATGTCAATTCTCCTCTTGCTTCACTATTACTTGTAGTTAATTCTTTTGTTTCTACATTATTTTCATTTGGATTAGACATATATCTTTTCTCCTAATTACAAATTTTTATATTTTATTCTTTATATAAAATTCCAAAGTACACCAGATATATATTCTATAGTGTACATAAAATATCAAATTACCCAAACTATACATTATATACTGTACATAAAATATGAAATTACATCAAATATA
>CALHQV010000062.1 GCA_938038035.1 uncultured Gemella sp.
TTGATTGTCTATTTTTGTGAAAATCAAATTATTGACAATTGTAAACTGCAAGAGTAAAATTAACTTATTAGTATTTTTTAAAAATTACTAATAAGTTTTTTAATAAGATAATAGTCAAAAGATTTTACTGATTTGGATTGAGTTTCTTTGTTTATATGAATAAAAATAATTGATGTATAAAATTATATTAGAGAAAATGAAATAAATGTAAATGTAAAGAAACAATTAAATTTTATGATTTAGAGTCTGTTCATAATTATATGGATATTATTTATGGCTTTATGTGGGGAGTGCTAATAAATGAATAGTCTATTGAAAAACTCAAGTATGTTTTCTAGAAAAAAAGATGAAAACAACTCATTATATGAGTACTATGCTAGAAAAAATGGTTTGCAAGGTAAATCATTATTAATATTAACCTGTCTTTATTATACACAGGATGGTATAACTCAAAATACAATTTGTGAAAAAACATATTCTACGAAACAAGTAGTTAATGCAGCTATGAAGGCTTTTAAGGAAAAGGGATATATTTATTTTGAAGAGCAAGAAAAAGATAGGCGAGAAAAAATAATTAAGTTGACAAAAGAAGGATATTTATACGTATCAAAAATTTTGGATCCTCTTAGAGAGGCTGAAGAAAAAGCAATAGGTAAACTTTCAAGTGAACAACAAAAATTATTTATCGAATACTATACGATTTTTAACGACAATATGAAGAAAAATATTGAAAAACTAGTATTGAAAGGAGAAATATAAAATGATTAAATATAATAATGTTTCATTATGTTGTTCCACAAATGGTTTAATACTTGATGAATTAAGTTTTGAAATACAAGAAGGAGAATTTTTTGTTCTTGTAGGACCAAGTGGAAGTGGAAAAACAACAACCATAAAATTAATAAATAGATTGATAGAACAAACAGACGGTGATATCTATTTTGAGGATAAGAGATTAAAAGACTATGATTTGAGAGAATTAAGGCTTAAAACTGGATATGTTCTTCAGCAAATTGCATTATTTCCAAATCTTACAGTTGCAGAAAATATTGCGCTAATTCCAGAAATGAAAAACTTTGAAAAAAAAGAAATCAAAGAAAAGACAGAGGATTTATTAACAAAAGTAGGATTAGATCCTAAGCATTATATGAATCGACTTCCAAAGGAACTTTCTGGAGGGGAGAAGCAACGTGTGGGAATATTACGTGCGATAATTGCTAATCCTAAAATTTTACTGATGGATGAACCATTTTCTGCATTAGATCCTATTAGTAAAGTTCAATTACAAGATTTAATAAAAACTTTGCATAACGAATATAAAATGACAACAGTTTTTGTAACTCACGATATGGATGAAGCGATGAAACTTGCTGATAGAATTTGTGTCTTAAAAAATGGTAAGGTAGTTCAAATTGCTACACCAGAAGTATTAAAAGAAAATCCTGCGGATGATTTTGTTCGTGAATTTTTTGCAAGGGGGGATAAATAATGAATTTAGTAAATACATTTTTAGAAAGAAAAGGTGATTGGATAACCGGTTTATTCGAACATCTACAGATTTCATTATTATCACTTATTATTGCCATTTTTATTGCAGTTCCATTAGGAATAATTATCTCAGGGAATAAAAAGGCAAGCGAATGGTTTTTACAAATTACTGGTATCTTTCAAACGATTCCTTCTCTTGCATTACTAGGTTTATTTATTCCATTTACAGGAATTGGTACATTACCAGCAGTCGTAGCATTAGTTATATATGCTATATTTCCAATATTACAAAGTACGATTACTGGATTATCGGAGATCGATTCATCATTAGAAGAAGCAGCAACGGCGTTTGGTATGACAAAACTAGAGAAGTTAAAAAAATACCAACTTGCTTTAGCAATGCCAATCCTAATGGGTGGTGTTAGAACTGCGAGTATTATGATTATTGGTACAGCTACTCTTGCTGCTTTAATTGGAGCAGGAGGATTAGGTTCATTTATTTTACTAGGAATAGATAGAAATAATTCAGCATTAATTTTGATTGGGGCAATTTCATCAGCAATCTTAGCAATTGTATTCGGATTGATAATTAAATTCTTACAAGATAAAAAACCAAAAACAATTTTAGCATCATTACTTGCAGCTGTAGTAGCTTTAACAATAAGCTTTTTCCCAATTGGGAAAATGTCAAACGATAAATTAGTTATCGCTGGGAAAATAGGAGCTGAACCAGAAATATTAATTAATATGTATAAAATACTTATTGAAGACGAAACTAAAATCGATGTTGAAGTAAAACCTAATTTTGGTAAAACAAGTTTCTTATATGAAGCTTTAAAAGGTGGAAGTATTGACATTTATCCAGAGTTTACAGGTACAGTTACAACAACTTTATTAAAAAAACCAGAAACTGTTCCTTCTAATGATCCTGATGAAGTGTATGAGGTTGCACGTAAGAAAATATTTGAACAAGATAAACTGGTATACTTAAAACCAACAAAATTCCAAGATACATATGCATTAGCAGTAACAGAAGACTACGCTAAGGCAAATAAGATTAACAATATTTCAGACATAAAACTCGTAGAGAATTCTGCAAAAGTTGGATTCTCGTTAGAATTTAACGATAGAGAAGATGGTGGAATAGGGCTTAAAAATCTTTATCAACTAAATCTAAGTGTTAAAACTATGGAAATAGCACTGAAATATCAAGCAATCTCAAATGGTGATGTAAATATTATTGATGTGTTCTCAACGGATAGTAAAATAATTACTAATAAACTTAAATTATTAAATGATGATAGACATTTATTCCCACCATATCAAGGGGCACCAATATTGAGAGAAGAGACTCTAAAAAAACATCCAGAACTTGAAAATATCTTAAATAAACTTGCTGGAAAAATAACAGAAAAAGAAATGACTGAAATGAACTACAAAGTAGATATTGAGGGGAAACCTGCTTATGATGTAGCAAAAGAATATCTACAAAAAGAAGGATTAATTAAAAAATAATTTTTCTGTCTAAAATTATAAATTTTCATACGGAAAATATAAAAATTCTCAAGCTTTATGGCTTGGGAATTTTTTTTCTTTCTAACATTTCCTTTTTTATGTGATTTTTGATAAAATTAAAGGTAAGAGTTTTTTAGCTAGGAATGCAGAAAGTAGGTGTAAATTTGCAAGTTACAAATATAACAAAGCTAAAAGTTAAGTATAAAATAGAATTAGAAAATGGTAAACATTTTTATGTTTCTGAAGATACGATAATTAAGTATGGACTTATAAAAAAAATAGATTTATCAAAAGAGCAACTAAAAGAAATCATAGCTCATGAGAGTATCGAAAGTGCCTATAGTAAAGCAGTACATTATTTACAATTTGGTCTTAGAACTAAGCAGGATATAAGAGAATATCTTCAGAAGAAAGAGATTGCACCCAATGTTATTGACGAAGTAATAGAAAAGTTAATAGAAATTGGTTATTTGAATGATGATCACTATGTAGAAGCAGCGGTGACAGATTATTTTAACCTAAATTTAAAAGGTCCTTACTGGATACAAAGAAAATTATTAGAAAAAGGCTTAGATAAAGACGTTTTAGAAGAAAATATCGCTAAGATTTGTACAGAAGAAGCAATGATAGAAATGCTTTATAAAATTATTGAACGCGAGTATAAAGTAAGAAGAGAAACGAAAAATAAAAAAGTTCAAAAAATAACACAAAAACTTTATACAAATGGCTTTACATCTGATATAATAAGAAAGGTGTTTGACATGTTTTTCGAAGACTATGAGGATGAAAATGAAGATGATATATTAGATGAGCATTTTAGAAGAGCTTATCAGAGCTATAGTCGTAGATATGAAGGATATGCACTAAAACAAAAGCTGATTGAAAAGCTGATAAGGGATGGTTTTTCGTATTATACAGCTAAAGACTACGTAGAAAAACAAGATTTGTAAAGGAAGAATAAAATGGATAAAAGAAACGAAAGGCAAAAGAAAATAAGAAACTTTTCTATAATTGCACATATTGACCACGGGAAATCGACTCTTGCGGACAGAATTTTAGAGAAAACAAAGGCGTTAGAACAACGTGAAATGAAAGCACAACTTCTTGACTCAATGGATATTGAGCGTGAAAGAGGTATTACAATTAAACTTAATGCAGTTCAGTTACAATACACTGCTAAAAATGGGGAAGAGTATATTTTCCACTTAATCGACACACCGGGACACGTAGACTTCACATATGAAGTATCACGTTCTCTTGCAGCATGTGAAGGTGCTATTTTAGTAGTCGATGCTGCTCAAGGAATTGAAGCACAAACATTAGCTAACGTATACTTAGCACTAGACAATAATTTAGAGATTATTCCTATTATTAACAAAATCGACTTACCTGCAGCGGATCCTGAGAAGGTTAAGACTGAAATTGAGGATGTAATTGGATTACCAACAGATGATATCGTACTAGCTTCTGCTAAAGCTGGTATTGGTATTGATGAAATCTTGGAGCAAATCGTAGAATACGTTCCAGCTCCATCAGGTGATGCGGCTGAGCCACTACAAGCGTTAATCTTTGACTCATTATACGATGCATATAGAGGGGTTATCGTTTCAGTTCGTATTAAAAACGGTACTGTAAAAGCTGGAGATAAGATTAAGATGATGGCTACTGGTGGTGTGTTCGAGGTTACTGAAGTTGGTATTCACACACCTAAAGAAAAAATCGTTGATGAACTTACTGCAGGTGATGTTGGATTTATCTGTGCATCTATTAAAAATGTAAGTGAAACTCGTGTAGGGGATACAATCACATTAGCGAATAATCCAGCTAAAGAAGCATTACCTGGATATAGAAAACTAAATCCAATGGTATTCTGCGGATTATATCCAATCGATTCGTCAAAATATAATGACTTACGTGAAGCGCTAGAAAAATTAGAACTTAATGACTCAGCTTTACAATATGAAGCCGAAACATCACAAGCACTTGGATTCGGATTTAGATGTGGATTCTTAGGGATGTTACACATGGAAATCATTCAAGAGCGTATCGAGCGTGAATTTAATATTGATATCATTGCAACTGCACCATCGGTTATTTACAAAGTTGAAAAAACTGACGGAACTCTAGTAGATGTGTCAAACCCATCGGAAATGCCAGATCCACAAAAAATCAATAAGATTACTGAGCCATTCGTTAAGGCAAGTATTATGGTACCAAATGACTATGTAGGTGCTGTTATGGATCTTTGTCAGAAGAAACGTGGTATTTTCTTAAATATGGAATATATCGATGATACAAGGGTTAATATTACTTATGATATACCTTTATCAGAAATCGTTTTTGATTTCTTCGATCAACTTAAATCTAATACAAAAGGATATGCATCATTTGACTATGAATTAACTGGGTATAAAGATAGTAACCTTGTTAAGATGGATATTCTATTAAATGGTGAACAAGTCGATGCTTTAAGCTTCATCGTTCACAGAGAATTTGCTTACCAACGTGGTAAAGTTATTGTAGAAAAACTTAAAAAACTTATTCCAAAACAACAATTCGAAATTCCTATCCAAGCTGCAATTGGAAATAAAATTATCTCTCGTGAAACTATTAAAGCGATGCGTAAAAACGTTCTTGCTAAATGTTACGGAGGGGATATTAGTAGGAAACGTAAACTATTAGAGAAACAGAAAAAAGGTAAAGAGAGAATGAAAGCTGTAGGTAGCGTAGAGGTTCCTCAAGATGCCTTCATGGCTGTTCTGAAAATGGATGAAGAATAATGAAAAGTTATCCACGCGGAGTATATATTCATATTCCATTTTGTAAGTATATTTGTTCATATTGTGATTTCAATAAGTTTTATATACAAAGACAACCCGTCGACAAATATATAGATTGCTTAATCAAAGAAATCGAGAGTATGGAAAACATTCAAAATGTTGAAACTATTTATATTGGTGGAGGAACACCGAGTGCATTAAATGATGAACAACTTCATCGTCTACTAACTGCACTTAGAAATAAAATTCCACAACAACTGCGTGAATTTACTTTTGAAGCTAACCCTGAGGATCTTGTCGATTCTCGGGTTGCTTTGGTAAAGGGCTACGGAGTTGATAGAATTAGTATGGGAGTCCAAACATTTAATAACGAATTGTTAAAAATTCTTGGACGTGGACATGTTGCGGATGATGTGGATATGGCGATTGCTAATTGTAAAAAACATGGGATTGAGGACATTAATGTAGATTTAATGTTTTCACTACCGAAGCAAACTATGGATGACTTATATGACAGTATGAAGAAGGTTGCAGAATACAATATTAGTCATATTTCATGTTATTCATTGATTTTGGAACAGAAGACTAAGCTTTATAATCAGGTGAGAGATAAGAAAGTTACATTGCCTTCGAATGAGATAGAAGAGAGAATGTACAATGAGGTTATTAACTTCTTAACAGAAAATGGATATGAACAGTATGAAATCAGTAATTTTGCTAGGCCTGGTCATGAGAGTGTTCATAACAGTAGTTACTGGAAGAATGTAGAGTACTATGGACTTGGTGCGGGGGCGCATGGATATATTGATGGAGTGCGTTATGCTAATCAAGGAGCATTAAAATTCTATATCGATAGTATGTTAGAAAAAGGACATGCAAGACGTGAAGAAAATACTGTAACACCTAAGGAAAGAATTGAAGAGGAAATGTTCTTAGGACTACGTCTTTTAGAAGGTGTTGATTTAGACATTTTTGAAGAAAAGTATGGAAAAAGAGCAGAAGAAATCTTCAAAGGTGTGATTGATAAAAACATAAGAGAAGGATACCTAGAGATTGAAGGTAATAAACTTCGTTTAACTAGAAAAGGATTATTCTATGGAAATGATGTGTTCTCTGAGTTTCTATTGGATTAATTTAGTTGTTGAAATAAGATAATGATTTTATGGGAGGAACTTGATCAATTTATGTAAAATTATTGAGTTTCTCCTAATAATAAAAGAAAGGAGAACTATTATGGAGCGAACATATATAGAAAGATTACTTAACAATTTAAATAAAGAGTATGGTTTTAATTTAAAATTCAGTGAAAATTTTAAAAATGCATTTTCTCATTCTTCTTATACTAATGAGAAAAGAATTGCGAAGCATCTGAATTATGAGCGTTTGGAATTTTTAGGGGATGCTGTTGTTGAACTTACAACAAGTGAATTTTTATTTAAGAAATTTTCTGAGCTTCCTGAAGGGGAACTTACTAAGCTACGTGCATCTATTGTCTGTGAAAAAACATTGGTTAAATATGCTTTACAACTAGGTTTAGATAAATGTATCTACTTAGGGAAAGGTGAAGAAAAGATGGGCGGAAGAAGTCGAGCAGCCTTACTTGCCGATATTTTTGAATCTTTCACAGGAGCAATGTATTTAGAGTCAAACCTTGAAGTGGTGAAAACCTTCCTAAATAATACTTTATTTACAGAGGTACAAGATCTTGAATATCACAGTTTTGTAGATTATAAAACCATCTTGCAAGAGTACATTTCAAAAATTAAACTGGGTGAAATTGAGTATGTAGTACTTGATTCAAGTGGCCCATCACATTCTAAAACTTTTACAAGTGCTGTTTTAATTGATGGAAGACAATATGGAAGTGGGACATCTACTACAAAAAAAGAGTCTGAACAGCTTTCAGCAAAACAAGCATTAGAAAAGCTTGGATATAAAGATATTTAAAAATTAATGAAAGGAAAAAGAGATGAAATTAGCAAAGGTTGAAGTTACAGGTTTTAAATCTTTTCAGAAGAAGACAACGTTTGAATTTAAAAATAATTTAATCGGTGTTGTTGGACCAAATGGTTCGGGAAAAAGTAATATAATTGATGCTATTCGTTGGGTTTTAGGGGAGCAGTCTGCTAAAAATCTACGTGGTAGTAGCATGAAAGATGTTATCTTTTCGGGGACTGAAGATGCGAAAAGAAAAAACTTTGCTGAAGTAGCGGTAACATTTTCTAACGGAGAAGATAGTTGTGAAATTAAAAGACGTTTGTATAGAAATGGTGATAGTGAGTATTACATTGATAATAAACGTGCAAAATTAAAAGATATTACTGATATGTATCTAGACCTTGGTATTAATAAAGAGAGTTATAGTATTATTACTCAAGGTAAGGTAGAAGATATTATTTCATCTAAGCCTGTCGATCGCCGAGCAATTATAGAAGAGGCATCAGGTGTATTAAAGTATAAAAATAAGAAAAAAGAAACTAATCTAAAATTAGAAAAAACAAATGACAATTTAATGAGATTAAATGATATTTTCTCAGAAATCTCAGGTCGTTATGAAATCTTAGAAGATCAAAAGAATAAAACACAAAAGTATCTTGATTATTCTAAAGAACTTGAAGAAAAAGATATTTTATTAAATGTTTATAATATTGCTGAATATCAAAAAAGACTTGCGGATTTACTACAAGTTAAACATGAGAAAGAATCTGAAAAACTTGGACTTGAAAGTAGACAAGAAGAACTTATTAAAGATTTAGAAAGTATTAAGAATAGTTTAGTTTCTCTAGATAGAACTTACATGAAATATCATGATGAAGAGTTAGAGCTAGTTCAGAAAAAGGAATCTCTTCAATCACAATTAAGTGTAATTCAGGAAAGAAAAAATAATAGAACTCTGAGAAGTGAAAAAATTAATGATGATATTAAATATCTTGAGGAAAGAAAACAAAACCTTGAGAATAAGTTAGCTGAAAGAGAAAATCTAAACGCTGAAACTAAAAATAAAATTCAAAAGATTAATAAAGAAATTTCTTCGTTAGAATCAGGTGAAGAGAGTAAATTAGAATTAATCGAAAGAAAAATAGAAGAATTAAAAGATAACTATTATAGTTTAATAAACGAAGAAACTAAGCTAGAAAATAGTATAGAGTTTGCTAAGAAAAATCTAGAGAGTGCTGATGAAAACAGTAAGGAGATTCTAGATAATATAGAAAGACAAAAACAAGTTTTAGGTATAAAAATAGAAGAGCTTGCAGCTGCTACTGAAGAACAAAAAGTTCTAAATGAACAGCTAGATAATCTTCAAAAAGAACTTGATATATTAGTTGAAAAAAATATTTTAATTAATTCAAATGGGAAAAATATTGAGGAACAAATTCGCACAGGATACAACTTCAAGAGTAACTTGGAAAACCGTAAGAAGTTCTTAGAAGATCAGATTAATAATTTAAGTTTTTACAATATTGGAGTAAAAGAAATTCTTGCTAATAAGGATGCTTTAGCGGGTGTTCATAATAGTGTAGCAAATATTGTAGAATTTGATAATGAGTATGCTGTTGCAATTGATATTGCTTTAGGGCAAGCACAACAAAATATTATTGTTGAAAATGAGAATGTTGCTAAAGAGTGTATTAATCACTTAAAGAAAACTAATAAAGGTAGAGTTACATTTTTACCATTAAATAATATTAAAGCAAAAGCTATAGCGAGTGATGTTTATAGAACAGTTGTAAATGAAGAAGGATTTATCAATATTGCTGAGAATCTAATAACTGTTGATAGTGAGTACAAAAATATAATATCGCATCTATTAGGGCTTGTTCTTATAGTGGATAATATGGATAACGCTAATAGAATAGCTCGTAAGATTAATTTTAGAAATAGAATTATTACGTTAGATGGACAAATTATCAATAGTGGTGGATCTATCACTGGTGGTGCTATTAATAAAAATAACAATTCATCTATTAAACACAAGGCAGAATTAGATGAACTTTCACAAAATCTAGTTAAAATAAATGATAAGATTGAGAAATTAACAAGTGAGAAGAGTTCACTAGAAAGTCAACAACAACAGGTAATGGACGAAATTCTAAATTCTAAATCTGTTAAAGAAGAAGCGATTTTAAAACTTAAGCAATTAGAATTAAGTATAAATCATAAAAACTCTGAAATTGCTGATATTAAAGTGAATATAGAGTTAAATGAGAAGAAACTACTAGAATTCAAAGATACTGAGGATAATTCGAGTAATATTGTCGAATTAACTAAAAGTCTTGAGAAAATTAGAGTAGAGCTTCAAAAACTTGATGAGAAAATTAAGGAAGAAAGTAGTAAAAAACAAAATGCTCAGAGTGCAGAAGAATTGTACTTAGAAAAAATTGCCGAGCTTAAGATTGAAAAGTCAAAATTAGAAGAAACAACTAAACATGGTTTAGAGTTAATAGTATCATTATTAGCTGATATAACAGATGTAAATGAGCAACTAGCAAGATTAGAAATGTCTAAAGATGCGGAGTCTTTAAGTGAGGAAGATGAGCAAAAGATATTAGAAAATAACTCTAAGTTGATTAATGAGTGTAATGAAAGATTAACAACGCTTAAGACATTATTATCAGATCTTGATATGGAAAAAACAGGGTTATTCAAACGCGAAAAAGAAATTACCGTAGCTCAACAAAGAAATAATGAAAGTCTGCGTCAAAAAATTTCAGAATTTGAAAAACTAACTGTAGAACAGACGAAGATAGAAGTTAAGATAGATGAGTATCTAGAAAATCTTGTTACTAACTATAATGTAACATATGAGAGTGTATCAAACAGATTAACTGCCGAAAATATTGAAGAAGTGCCTTCATATAAGGATGATGTAGTAAGGCTTCGTAAAGAGATAGTGGAATTAGGTAATATTAACCTAAACGCTATAGCAGAGTTCGAAGAGGTTAAAGAACGTTATAACTTCTATAATGAGCAAATTACCGATCTTGTAGAAGCGAAAGAAAAACTAGAAGAGACTATTGCAGAGATTGATAAAGAAGTAAAAGAACGCTTTTTAACGACATTTGTTCAAGTAGCAGAGAATTTCAATAAAATCTTTAAAGAACTATTCAAAGGTGGTTATGCAGATATGACATTAGAATCACCGAATGATATATTAAATACTGGAATAGTAATCGAAGCTTCACCTCCTGGTAAAAAACTTCAAAACCTTTCATTGTTATCAGGTGGAGAGAAATCTCTAACTGCGATTAGCTTATTATTCGCAATATTACAGGTTAAAAATCCTCCGTTCGTAGTGCTTGATGAGGTAGAAGCGGCACTGGATGAAGAGAATGTTAATAGATTTGCTAAATTCTTAAAAGTTTATTCAGAGAATAATCAGTTCTTAGTTATCACACACAGACGAGGAACTATGGAAGCAATGGATACTTTATACGGAGTAACAATGCAAGAAAAAGGTATTAGTTATATTTTAGAATTAGAGTTAAAAGATGTTATCGAGAACTTTGAAGAGGTTATAGAGTAAGTAGATAAATTTTCATAATAGATAAAAGACACGGTTAAGTTTGATCTTAACTGTGTCTTTTTTAACTTAATTTGAATAAGATAAATTCTTAATAAATCCATACCAAACATATATTACAATAACTATCGCTAGTAATTCAGTCAGATGAATTAAAATATTCAAAATAGAAAATTCAGCTATTTGATAGTAAATTCCAGTTTTTTGAAATGCTATTGCACAAATCACTAACGGGAAAGTGAAAGCAGAAAAACTAGGGTAGAATTTTCTTTTTAGCAGATATGGTAATTGAAATAAGACAAATATAAACAATAATATTGTAAGTGGTATTAATATTGCTAATATCATATTACTTTTTTGTGAAACTCCAATCATATAACTAGCTAGTAAGAGTCCACCAGGTGCTGAGAATACAGTAATAGTAGGGTAATCTCCATCTTTATAATGTTTATATTTA
>CALHQV010000063.1 GCA_938038035.1 uncultured Gemella sp.
AGAAGGAGAATTTGCATATGAATGAAGTCTACGTAAATCGAAAAATTACTCCGGAGGACCTTCTAAATAATGTAGATAAGAGAATTATTTTACTCCAGTCTGATGATGAGAGCGGACTAAGTTACTTTTTAAAATATACAACCGAGTTTTTTAATAGCCAGGAATTAACAAGTTTTTATATTAGTGGTAGTGAAAATATTGCAAAACAAATTTTTAGACAGATTTTTAATGCTGTCACTATTGAAGAAGTTGAGAAAAAAATATCAAAGTATCCTAAACGAGAAGTTATTTTGACGATACTCAAGACAATGGTATATCCACTTGATTGCATCCCTTTTATTCCCAATATAGGTTCTACAATTGTAAATATTATTGATTGTATTAATAGTACACTTAGCGTAGATGCGATACATTATGAAGACTATAAGCTCGAACGAGCTCTTATTGAATACCTAAATAAGATTAATCCAAGAGTTGCTCTTATCATAGAAGAATTAGATGAGAAAAATATTGATTTTATAAAAATACTTATACAGCATAAAGTGAACTTAATAGTCGCGGTTCCCAATAAAGACAAACATGAAGTTACTAAGTTCCTTTCAAAATCTGAAATTACTAATCCATATACGTGGAATCAGAAATTTTTACGCCCAGATAATCAAGAAACATACCATTTTTTCGAAAGCTATCAAACCGAATTAGATGAAAAGAGTTTGTCTAAAATATCAGCTTCAAATTTTAGCATACATGCTATTATGTCATGCATAAAGAAGTATGATTTCGAGCGTGAATTGACTATCTTTGAACAAATCGTTTTAGGTTCTCTAACACAATTAAGGTGTCCCTTGTCATTAAAATTCTTAGATAAAGTTTATCGGACTTATCTCCAAAAAACATTAACTTTAAATAAAGAGAACTCTGACGTTTCGACATTAATTCGTAAACTATCACAGGATGGATTTATAGAATATTTAGATTCAGGGAGGATAATTTTAGCTAATACCGGTTTTTCCTTTACACAAAACCAAATTGAAGAAACATTGCTTATAAATACGCTTGTTGATGTAATCTCCGAAACAGAAGAGTTATCTGTAGAACTTTGTAAATATGGAATTAGTTATACCAATAAGCAATTATCAAAGAAAAAATATTTTCTATTAGGTCTCCTAAAACTCCAGAGAGATGAAATAGAAACTGATTATTTGTTACAATTAGTTTCTTGTGAATTAGACAATTTAACTGAGCTCTTAACAATTGGCCGACTATTGTATAATCGTTTCTATTTCAATGAAGTTTTTCACCTACTTCAAAAATATCCGCAATATAGTGATGAAAGAAGTTATCTGCTACTACAAGCTTTAGTCAAAGAGCGATTGCGGTCGTCAGACCACCTTGACCTTTTACAACATCTATTAGAGACTTCAGTAGACAAAGATGAGCAATGCTTGGTATTGTCAAACTTATTCGTTGCTTATATTAACAGGAATAATTCTACTGGGTATCGAGAAATACTTAATGAAACAGGAAAATTTTTCTATAAAAACTTTGTCGGTTCTCAATATTATCCTTACTTATTACGAAATATTGCATTTTATCTTCCTTTTGAAGAGGGGATGATAGCCTATAAGAATATTTTAGAGATTTTCAAAGGAGCAGATGATATTAATTATAATCGAACATTATCGAATTATATTTGTTTCTTAATGAAATTTAGTACAATAGAAAATGCTAGAGAAGAGTTGCAAAATTTAGAAACTGAAATACAGCAAATACTATTGCTAAAGGATAGTAGATATGAATATTTATATAATAACTTTTCCTTGTATTTAATGAATTTTACAAATCAAAATCCTACACTATACTTCAATATGATATCAGAAGATGAAACTGGTTCGGAGACTCCCTTTATTTACTCTAGGATCAATCTAACACTCTACTTAGCTAAAGTTTCATCTTTAGAAGCAAATAAATTATTTTCTCAAGTTAAATCTCTGGTAGATAAATCTCCTGTTTATCAAACCAAGCGATTTTTTGAGATTAACCAACTTCTATACTTCTATATGAACGATGTAGATATTTCTGAATATCTGGATACTCTAGATACAAGCCCATTTAGAAACGATGATCATTATGTTGAAGAGCTAGCCTTTCACTATTTACAAAAAATTGAGGATGGTCAAAAATATACTGATTCGGACTGGAAAAAATTATTTTGCCCAGGATATCTTTTTTATAGATATTATGATGTAAAATTGTTGTTTCCTGAAAAATTATGCTATTAAATAAAGATAACCAGTTTACAACCAAATCAACTGTGGGGGTAAACTGGTATTTTTTACCGTATTGGATGTTTTACTCGTTCTATACCGATTTGTAATAGAGTGAGAATAATATCTTCATAAGTCTCAAAACCACTGTTTAAGAAGCTTAGCACAGAACCACTATGAATACCAAGGTTCATTATAGTATTTACTTCTAGAAAGTATGGTTTTCTATCTGTTCCTATAATAAAGTCTATCCTTCCATAGTCAGATGGTTGCATACTTTGGAAATATTTCCTTGATAAAGTAAACAATTCCTTGTTTAATACCTCATCCTTACTTATTTCTGTTTTCAGCCCCCCTTCAGTTCTTCGTTTTTGACTTGTACTGATAATGTTTCCTTTTTTATCTGAAGTTGAAAAATGCGGAGTTCCTATAATAATTTCACCATTGACCCCCTTAATGAATGGAACACCATACAATCTTCCATCAATAAATTCTTCAACAATTATTTCAGTTTGCTTGAGATAAAATTCTTTCTCTTTTTCTTTAACTTCTTTCCATGTTTCACAATAGCATGATTCATCAATACCTTCTGAACCACTACCAAATCGTGGTTTTATGAAATAAGGGCCAGAAAATGGTGGATGTTCTACCAATGGAAACTCTATGCTACCAATTTGCCAATTTGCAGTATTTATTCCCAAATGCTCAGCCAGATTTTTTGATAAATTCTTGTCTTCTACCAAAGCTCTGACATTAGGTGCTGCTCCAATATATGGTATTTTTAAATATTCACACAATGATTGTATAAAAATCTCTGAATTTCTGAATCCAATCCTATTGTAAAATGACCATACCAAATCAATTTCTTCATAGTTTTTAATTAGATAGTCAACATTATTTGATGTGATTATCTTATGGCCTGTTTTGGATAATACTTCATAAATCTTATGATGGTAAGTTTCAGCATAGAAAACTTCCATATCATTTTGTGGTTCGATATAAAAATCATGATTAGGTGCAAATTGAGCTAAGAATAGAATTTTCATACAATATTCTC
>CALHQV010000064.1 GCA_938038035.1 uncultured Gemella sp.
TAGGCGTTACAATCGCATCTCCATTTGGTTGTGGAGTAATTTCAATCTCAACTGGTTTTTCAGTTTCTGGTGTTTCTGGTGTGACCTTAGCTGGGGTTGTTACATTAGGAACTTCCACAGCTGGTTTACCTGGTTCTGTAATCTTACCTGTACCTGGAACATCTTTCTTAGGAAGTTTATCATTTGGTACTTTACCTTTACCATCTTTACCGATTTCAACAGTGATTGGACCATCTTCACCTGGGATTTCTACCGTAGTTCCTGGTGGATATGTTCCTCCTCCTGGTCTCTGCGGTGTTACTGTAACGTCACCTGTCTTAGGATCTGGTTTCAACTCTATTGTTGGTGTCTTACGAGCTGGTGTTGTTACATTCACTGGTTGTGATGGTTTCTTGTTCGGTTCTGTTACTGTTCCTGTACCTGGGACAGCTTTCTTAGGAAGTTTGTCATTTGGTACTTTACCTGAACCGTCTTTACCGATTTCAACAGTAATTGTGTTTCCATCTTCACCTGGGATTTCTACCTTAGTACCTGGTGGATATGTTCCTCCTCCTGGTTTCTTAGGCGTTACAATCGCATCTCCATTTGGTTGTGGAGTAATTTCAATCTCAACTGGAGTTTGAGTTGTTGGTGTTTTAGGATCTGTTCCATTTTTGATTTCTTCCTCATCTGGAATTCCATCGTTATCATCATCTGAATCTTCTTTATCTGGGATTCCGTCTCCATCTGTATCGCGTAAAATTGGAACTGGAACTTTCACAGTAACTGTCTCGCCACCTTTTGTAACTTTAACCGGAATTTCGACTGTGCGTTCTTCTTCTTTTGGTTTCCAATCATTTACCTCTGGTTTTCCTTTAAGTTTACCTTCATCATCTACTGTTAAACCATTTACTGGGCCATCTACTGTAATGCTTGAACCTGGTTTGTTAGGTGTCACAACTGTAACTGGTGTAATTTGTGCTTTTTCCGGAACTGGTGCTGGGTTTGTAACCTCAGCTGCTAAAGGCCCATTTGCTGTTCCTCTAGCTACAGGACTCTCAAGAGTAAGTACACCATCAATGTTCTTAGAAACCTTTGCAGTTACTTCTGTTTTATCTGCAATTTCAGCATCAGAAATTGTTACAACCCCTTCAGGTGATACTGATACTTTATCATCAGACTTACCATTTACAGTCCATTTGCTTCCAGATTTCGTAACTGTTACAGTTTCTGGACTTGTTTGACCTGTCGGTGTATAAGTAAGAGTAATTTTATCAATATCTTGTTGATTAGTACTATCAGGTTGTTTTGGTGGGGTAATTGTTACACTACCATTCTCTTTACCTTCTACGGTAGGTGCTGTTGGTGTTACTGCTAGAATTACTTTACGCTTGATTTCTGCTGGTGCAAATACATCTCTAGTCGTGCTAGTAGCATCTGTCATATTATTAGCTTTAGTGCCTGGGAAGATTGCTGTTGCAGTTCGAGTATATTTACCTGAATTGTCAAGTGTTGTTCCTCGATCTTTATTAACGCCGTCTCTGTCTTTCCAGGTCCAAGTCATACCACTTGGTAAATAATTGTTACCACGATCTGCTTTATCTTGACTATCGACTACTTTCAGATAGTTATGCGCATCAATATTTTTAGAACTATTATCTTTATTTAATGTTGAAGCAACTGGTACTTTTGCGATACCATTTTTATCAACATTTTTCGTTTCAATATCAACTACGCGGTACTTGAATTTGAAATCACGGCTATCTGAAGGATTACTTCCTTCTACGTGAATAGTTGATTCATGTACTCCTAAAGTTTCAGTATCCAATACAGCTCCTGAAGATAAACGCTCTGCATATGGAGTTGCTTCAGTTTTTCCTGTTTGAGCTGTAAATGTAGATGGATTCACTCCTTTTGGAAGTCCTCCCTTAACTTCTACTTTAGAAATCACACCAGAGTTATCCGATACTTTTAGCTCTGGGTTAAATGTAGCTCCACGATAAACTGTAAAGATTGGTTCATTGGCAGTTTCTGATAACTGTTTTCCATTTAGACTTGCTTTTGGTTTTTCATTATCCACTACATTGAAAACAACATTTCTCTCAGCTTTTTCTGGTGCAAATACTTGGACACTACCACGCTGACTTGGATTTTTAGGGAACACCGCAATCGCTTTATGAGTTTGTTCTCCTACTTTAGATAATGTTATATTCGTATCTGATCCATTAGCATTGTCCCAACGGAATTTCATTCCTCCTGGGAAGTGGACATCTGCTTGCGATTCTACAACTGGTTTACCTGACTTGTCTTGCTTACCAGCTGTATTTAGGTATTCATTTGGATCACCTGACTTGCTGTTTAATTCGACTGTCTTAGGTGTGTTTTCCACAACAACATCGACAACTTTATACTTCATCAGATAGGTAGCACTATTTACACCATCAGAAATTCTGAACTTAGCTACGTGATCTCCTAGTGTTTGTGTATCCGCTACTGTTCCTGTAGATAGGCTCGTAGTGTATTTTTTATCTTCCGTACTTCCATCTTTTCCAGTTTGAGGTGTATAAGTTTGAGCTTTAGATCCATTTGGTAAGTTCTCAACACTCATAGAAGTAATGTTACCTGAATCATCCCAGGCTTTCACAGTCGGATTAAATGTAGCTCCACGATAGACATAAAACTGTGCAGATTGTGGTTCATTCTCTGTTAAACGAATTCCGCCAACCTCAACGATTGGTTTTTGGTTATCACGTGGTGTTACATTGAAAGTAAAGGTTACAGGATCTGCTTTATTACCTGCATCATCATGAGCTCCGAAAGTAATCGTATGTGGTTTACCAACGTCTTCTTTCTTAGTTCTAATAGTAATTTCAATTATTTTTTCAGCGTCAGTAATCTTTACCTTATTATTTGTTGCTTGAC
>CALHQV010000065.1 GCA_938038035.1 uncultured Gemella sp.
AGGAGATACTTTATATTAAACTAAATTTGCATATTTTATACATGAATTCTTGAAAATATAAAAATATCTTCCTGGACTTGCTCCAAGAAGATATTAAGTTAACATATATTTATTTACCTTTTTGATACAACAAGTATCTCTTTACTATAGTTTCAATACTTTCTTATAGCATTCTATCGCTTTACTCTTCACATATTCTCTAGCAAAAGTAGAAGACTTATATTCACCATCCTGTTGATATTTTGCTAGAATCTCTAATAATTCATCAAAAGAACTGAAGGTTTTCGTTTTTTTACAGATACTAGCATAGTACTTATGCCCTAAATCTACATTTGAAAGAAGACAAACCAAACCTTTCGATGATGCCTCTACCGCAGAGTTAGCGAAACATTCACTATATGAACACGAAATATAGCCTTCATGTTTTTCATATGGTACTTTTTCTACAAAACCTGCAAATCTAACATTATTCGGTAAATCTGCTTCTGTGTAACCTTTTGGTAAATTACCGTAAATCGTTAGGTTACTGTTAGGTGTATTCTTAAAGGCTTCTATAGCTATTTCACATCTTTTAATAAAAGTCATATTCCCAACTATACACCAATCTTTCACAGATGTATATACTTCTTCTTCAACCTGTTCAACATATACCGGCGGCAAAAATCTGACCTTATCACTCCCGAGGCATTCTTCCAGCACAGGACTAGCAACAATATTATTACACCAACCTTGAAAGACAAATTTCATAAACGGCGCTAAAATATTATAATGCGTATAAGCAAAAAGCTGTCTATTAGTATTTTGGAAAAATTTTCTCAGTTGAAGAGGATATTTGTCTATCATATCTACAATAAATCTATCATCTGTGGTTGAATTTTCCGCTAGATACTCACTCACCAATTGCCATTGCGACATTATCGCTCCTGTTTTCTTTATGTGATAACTATGATAATTTTCCGAAACATCACCTTCTAATACTATACTATTTTTGTTAAAAAGAATAAATTTTCTTTCTTTTGATATATACCTATATAATAGTTGAGAAGTATAACATTCTACATTACCGTTATTATATCTAACTAATCCGACAAATCCTTCTTTAGTATATTCTACTGCTCTTATATCTTCTAAATTTTCTAAAAAACTTTTGTCTACAGCAGGCTTATCCCTAGCTATATCAGATTTTTCTAAAATCACGTGATAGAAGTTTTTAAAACCTAAAGTTTCAAGAGTTTCTAAAAAATTCGGCACTAAATTATGAAGATTCGTAATAACAAGTTGTTGTTCGATACCCATTTCTTCAAATATACTTTGACGTGCTAATTGGCTACTTTCAAAGCCGTATATACTACAGGGTACCCCCTCTTTTATTGTAAATACTTTTACCATTTTCTACTCCAATACATCATCTAACCTCAAACCTCGACTCTTTGCAAGCCTACTTCTAAAGATCATTCCTCTAGCTTTTTTATCAGCTACCCTATAATACGAGGTAATCGTATTAACCACCAAAGCATTATCCTTAGTAACCATCCTTGCCCAAAGATGCCAATCTTCAAACCCATCACACTGCGAATCATATTTCCCTGCTTTTTCATAAGCAGATTTTTTATAAATTACTGTAGAATGATTAAATACATTTCTATATGCCAGCTCCAACCATAGCTTTTCTCCGAATAAGTTATAATATTCTCTTCGTCTTATCCCACTATCCATCTTAGCCTTGTCGTCAATAACTTTCGATCCTATTATATCCAATTTATCATTTATTTCTAGTTCATACAATAGGTAGTCTAAATGCCACGGCATCCATTCGTCATCTGAGTCCTGCCTTGCGATATACTTCGCAGTCACATGAGATATCCCGGTATTTAAAGCCCTAGAGATACCTCCATGTAAAATTTTATAATAGTTCACCCTAGGATCGCTTAGATATTTTTTACATATTTCTTCAGTAGCATCAAGAGAACCATCATCAACAATAATCAATCTGAAGTTTTTATACGTTTGATTTAATACTGACTCTATCGCATCTGCTACTGTCTTTTCACTATTATAAACCGGCATAACTACATCTACAGTAAGACTCGATAATGATAAGTCCGTTGATTCTATACCGTAACTACTTAGAATTTTCGCCTCATTAGTTGTTAAAAATGTCCTAAAACTATGAACGCTAACCCCTGGAATATCTTTTGTCAAAAGAAGAGAGGTAGAATAAAAACCATAAACCTCGACAAATTCATATTTAGCTAGCAATTCATAGATTTCTTCTTCGAAACATTTATCAGATTGAACAGTTTCAACACCTTCTACATCGACAAAAACGCGTGGATGTTGATAATACAGAGCATCCCCTAGACTTTCTAAAGCTTTCTTAGTAAGTTTTTTTGTAATTATAATATCTTTCTCATCTATACATGCTCCAAGAGCCTGGCCTAAGAACACCTTTACCCTTTTCCCATTAGTCGCTCTTACAAAATCTTCAGGTCCAGGATTGAACGAGATTTTTATAAGTTTCTCCACTGGAAACACAGTATTATTTTCAAATATTGTATAATGTCCTTGCGATAGATTTATTACATGTTGTAAAGTCAGACCATTTTTTGCTACTTTTCTATCAGTATATTCTGTATACATATTCGGCGAAATAACAGAAGTGCTACCATCATCAAAAGTAAAGAGATGCATAGAGTTGTAATTAAATATACTAAGTGCCACCGGATTATCCAAACTTGCCAGATAAAACTTTTCAATTTTTATATTTTCTAATTTGTTTTTAAGTTTTTCAGGCCAATGTTTATCTTCTATAAATAAAAAATCCTCACAAAACTCTGACATTTTTTCTGCGTATATTTTCTGTCTACTATCCTGAGACATTTTTAAATATATACCAAAAAACTTCTCACCTGTAGCCTTAGCAATCTCTCTCGCTACTAAGACTTGAAACGGTGAAGTACAAAAAATAATATTCATACACTATACCTCTCTATTAATCACTCTATTAGGCGCAAAAAACTACGCCAAAAAGCCTGTTTCTTTTATAATTACAAATATTTTATCACGTGGAAAAATTCTAGTCAAATGTGGTAGGTGGGGAGTACTCTGGTGAAAATCTTACATTACAACTAACTGAGGATATGTAAACAAAGAATGCACCTTCATATTGATTATTCTAATCACTTAGGTTATATAAATAAAAAATACTTCTTCACATTGATTCTTCTATTCTCTTAGATTATGTAAATAAAAATAAACACCAAACAAGAAATTAATCCCCTTTTTAATCTTTATAAACACAAACGAAAGCACCCTCGAAAATTATCAAGGGTGCTTTCAAGCCATTTATTTTATTATTTACTATTTTGTCGTTATGATTTTATTTATTATATGCTTTTTTATTTTATTTTTCTTTACGACGTTTTGCCGCTGTAAGGAGTCCAGCAAGTGTTGCTAATCCTAATCCTGCTAATCCAGTATTAGTTTCTGTTGTTCCAGTGTTTGCTAATCTCTTAACTTGACCATTTGCTTTTGGTTGAACTGGAGCATTGTTTTGACCTAGTTTTTCAGGTGTTACAGCTGGTTTAGATTGAGAATTTTGATCTTGATTTGGTTGTGGTTGAGGGTTTGCCACGTAGTTGATTGGTGTATCTTGACCTGGGTTTGCAGGAACATCTGGTACGATGTATCCTTTAGTTGGGTCTTGTGGATCAACTGGTTTAAGTGGATTTCCATTTTCATCTTGTGGAGTGTATCCTGGTACGTATGGTAATACTTCTGTTGGTTGTCCTGGTTTTGTTGGATCTTGTGGATCGTTTGGATATTTGATTGGACTTGTTGGTTGTCCTGGAATATTTGGAATCCATGATCCTAGTGGTTTGTACGTTACTACTTCTATAGCATTTTCTGAGTCTGAAGTTACTTTTGTCGTTGGTACTATTGCTCTATCAGCTAAATATCCTTTAACTGCTGGTGATTTAACTTCTTCAAGAGTTTGTTCTGCTGACCAATTACCGTAGACAACTTTTCCTGTTACTAAGTTAACTTTTGCTGTACGAGTGAATTTAACTTCTTGTGTTACTGTTTTTGGTGTTCCATCTTCATTTAACACTGGAGTTCCATCTGCGTATACATATGTAATTGTACGAGTTACTGTTTTGTTTAAATCTTTTTCTTCTAATCCAGCTGGGTATTTAGGTCCTTCTGGAGTTCCTGGAGTTTTTGAATCTCCATCTACTGGAGTACCTGGTGTTTTTGGTTTATCCGGTGTTACTGGTACTACTCTTTCTTTTACAGTTACTGTAAATTCTTGATCTTTAGTTGAATCACTGTCGAAGTTCCCTGTTGTTGGATATTCATTGTTGATTAATTCGTACCCTTGGTTTTCTAATTCAGTAATCTTAGCTCTAATCTCATTAGCTTTTGTTAATGGATTATTTGATTTACCTTCTTCAACTATTGGAGTATTTCCTTCTACAGTTTTCTCTTTTCCATCTTGATCTAAGTATACGAATTTAGTAGTAGCTTTTTGAATATCTGATACATAGTTGATTGGTGTATCTTGACTTGGATCTGTTGGGATACTTGGTACTTCGTATCCTTTAGTTGGATCTGTTGGATCGACTGGTTTTAATGGTTGTCCATTTCTATCTTTTGGAGTGAATCCTGGTACGTATGGTACTACTGGTTTATCAGTTCCTGGTTTTGTTGGGTTATCTTTATCATTTGGATATGCGATTGGTGTTGTCGTTTGTCCTGGAATGTTTGGAACCCATGATCCTAATGGTGTGTATGCTACTACTTCTGCAATATCTTTTGAAGTATTATCTACTTCTACTGCATCCACTTTAGCTCTATCCGCAATGTGTTTTGCGATTACTGGTGATTTAACTTCAGATAATTCTTGTTTTTCTGTCCAGTCTCCATATGTAACTTCTTTAGTTACTAAGTTAACTTTTGCTGTACGAGTGAATTTAACTTGTTGTATTTCTGTTCTTGGTGTATCATTATCACCTAAAACTGGAGTCCCATCTGCATATACGTATGTGATTGTACGTGTTATTGTTTTGTTCAGATCTTTTTCTTCTAATCCAGCTGGGTATTTAGGTCCTTCTGGTTCCCCAGGAGTTCTTGAATCTCCATCTACTGGTGTACCTGGTGTTTTTGGCTTATCCGGCGTTACTGGTACTACTCTTTCTTTTACAGTTACTATAAATTCTTGATCTTTAGTTGAGTCATTATCGAAATTTCCAGTTGTTGGATATCCATTATCGATTAATTCATATCCTTTATCTTCTAGTTCAGTAATCTTAGCTCTGATCTCATTAGCTTTTGTCAATGGAGTTTCTGATCCACCTTCTTCAGTAATAGCATCTACTCCTGGGATTGTATTTCCTTTTTCATCTACGAATGTTGTTTTAGCTTTTTGGATTGATGTATACTTAACTACTACTTCGTAATCTTCATCAGTAGCTGTTGTATTTTGTACTGGTACTAATTCTAAACTTGCTACGAATCCTTCTTTTTGAGGAACTTTCACTTCTGGAAGAGTTGTGTCTCCATTTCCTTTCCAGTTAGTGTAGATTGGTTTGTTATTCTCATCTACTTCTGCTTTTCCGTCTGCAGATAGTTTAACTGTACCTGTGTAGCTTACAGTTTGTTTTTCAGCAGGGAACACATCTTGTCCTGCAAGATTCGCAACGTTATCTGCATATATAAATTTAATTGTACGGCTTACTTCTTCAACTTTTGTTTTCTTAATATATGAGTAAATAACATTGTTTACATAAGCGTTAGGGTTTAATCCTAGCTTTGTAATTTCTTCAGCCGTCATAATATCACGAATACGTTTTTCACTAACATTGATTGTTCCTGCTGGTCCTTTTGGTGGTAAGTTTACTAGCACATAGTCTATTTCATTAATATGTTTAATTAACTCAGGAACCTGACCAGTAACATCGTATTTCTTACCTAAGACATTTTTAGTATTATATGTTCCATCCTCTTGAATTTCTGCTTTACCATTATATTCTGTCGGCATGTAACCAATTACTTTTCCTGTTTCTAAATCTGTTAACGTTAGTGTAACAGCCCCTGTTTCAACAGTATTTGCATCAGCTGTTGAAGATGAAACAACCCACCCATTCGCTACTTTTGAAGTTACATTTTCAGGTTGTCCATTTACAGATTTTCCTCCTGTCACTGTTAAGGTAGCAGCTGTTTTATCATTGTTACCAATTGTACTTCCATCTTTAACGTGACCTAATTCATTATAAACAATTTTAGAGTACTCATCTGTTAAAGTATAATCTGTAAGTACTTTTTCAATACCTAAATTAGCTAAACTTACTGCAACTGTTGATCCTGGTTCAATTTCACCATCTACTACTTCTAATACTAATTCTGTAGGTGATTTTAATGTAGCTTTTAATTTAAAGTGAGAATCACGTCCATCATTTAGAATCCAAACGTTATTTTCATTAGCTTTAACATTAGTCCAGCGGTTAGATGGACGGTATGTTGCATTTTTTTCTGTTATAGTTTTAGTTCCACCTTCTAATTCACGGAAGTATGTGAATTCGTCACTTGGTAGTGTTAATGTGAATGTTGAACCTTTTCCATAACTGATATCATCATCTGATTGTAAAAGTACAGAATCATTTTTAGAAATTCTCTCAGCACCTTTATATCCAATTCCATTACCAGTTAATAGACTAGCCATTGTACCACTTTTACTCGTATTTGGTTTTGTTGCAAGGTGAGTATAAGTATGTTCTACTATCGTTTGCCCATCAACTTTGATTGTAGCTGTATATGGCGTATCTTTAGAAATATCTGGTGCAAGATATCCACTACCTGTTAAGTTTGATGCTGAGTATGTTGTTACTGCATAGTTTTTCGCTTTTTCATTCCACTCGATAGTGTAAGTAACAGTACCTGTTTCATTGGCGATAGCTGGTTGTTCTGCTAAACGTTGTTCGTAAGTCATATTATCTTTCATACGTTGTGCAAAATACGGAGTTGTAGTACCTTTGTTACCTGTAGAGTTTTTCCAAGCAATACTTTTTACCTTACCGATTACTGTTCCATCTTCCGCAGTGATTGGAGTATCCTTTTTAAAGGCTGCCCCAAAGTCGGCTAAATTGTGTAATTCAATCGTAGTAGTATCCCCTTTTTCTGCTTTTGAAGTATCGAACATTACATCGATTCCCCATGCTTTTGGAGCAGTATTTTTGTCGTTCATAGAGATATATGCATTTTGAACATTTACTACCGCTTTACCTTCACGAACAACACCTTTACCTGTGATTGTTTGTGCTTTACCTGTTGCATCCTCCAAGATAGATTCTACTTTTCCACGGTGCCCAGCGCGTTGCATTGTTACGTACACTGCTTCGATTGCTTTTTCTAATTCTTTACGTTGTTGATCAACATCTTCTTTTGTTGAAGAGTCTGAGTTGAAGATATCTAATGCTTTTGCGATTTCTTTTTCAGATGTTTCTATCGTTGCTTTGATTTCTGCTTTAGGCGCTTCTTCTTTAACTTCTTTTGTTGCGAATGTTGTTGCAGCTTGGTTTACCGCTTTTGCTTCTGAAACTGCTTTTTCTAAGTTTTCTTTAGCTACTGTTGTTTCAGATTTTTCTTCTTTTTTAGTTTCTTCTTTTTTGTCAGCTGTTTTTTCAACTTTGTTTAAGTTGTTGATCGCTGCTTCTAATGAAGCTACTTGTGCATCTACTTGTTCTTGTGTAACTGATGCTGATGCTGCTAAGTCTTTAGCCTTGTTTAATTCTACTGCTGCACTTACAGTTTGTGCTTGTTTTTCTTCGGATAACTCTTGTCCTGCTAATGACACGAATAGGTTATCTAATTGACTGATTTTAGCTTGAAGAGCATTTTTATTTACTTCTTTAGCTGTTGCTTTCTCAGCTTTTGTTTCTTCTGCTTTTTCTTCTTTAGTAGCTGCTTTTATTGTTGTTTCTTCTTTAACTTCAGCTTTTGGAACTACTTCTTTCACTTCTGCAGTTTTTGGCTCTACTGCTGGTGTTTCAACTTTAGTTGCTTCTACTTTTTCTTCAGTTGCAATCGCTGCTGCTTTTTCAGATACTGCTACTGTTGTTTCTTGTTTGTTAGTATCCGCTGCTTGCGCTGCTCCGCCTAGGAACATAAAAGCTGATGCGATAAGAACAGATGCTGTTCCTGCATTAAACTTTTTAATCCCATAGTGATTTACTTTCTCATATTGTTTTTTATTATTCATTTTTGTATTATTTTTACTAAACATTACCGTCTCCTTTTCTTTTTAATAAATTTGAATAAATATAAATAAATATGAATCATAATAATTACAAAAGATATTCTACAAAACTTAACTAAAATATACCTAAAATTT
>CALHQV010000066.1 GCA_938038035.1 uncultured Gemella sp.
TTGGTCAGATTAATAAATTATATGTAAATCTTAATATATCAAGCTTTAACTTATATTCTATCACAATTTAGATACTTCATATTCTGAGGATATCTTTACCTTATACACTTCTTGTATAGACAAAAATTTAATGTTTTATTCTAAATAAATTATTTTTGAAAATTGTATTATCTTACACTTTTACAATATATTTTGACCATATTTTGCATTAATTTAACTCTAAAAACACCATATCTCATAAATTTTCATAAGGTAAACTTAAATTTCCAAGGTGATATTTCTTCTCTTTACTGTAGTGAACAACCTTGTTTATTAATGTAAGATATATCATTATTTTTTATTATTCACTCAATTTTCAATCGTATCATACTGCATATTTGAATAATGAATTAATAATATTCAAATAAATATTTTTATCAACTCAAACCTTAATTTATGTTATAATAACAATGTTGGAAAAAGTGATGAACCTAAGACAATCGAGGCACTTTTGAATTAAAGAAAACATGAAAAAAAGTGATTTGTACTGGCTATAGTTATTAATTTTGAATAAAAAAATGGTTCGTACTAGGTTTACATATTGCTTTTGAATTAAAGAAATCTTATTAAGTATTCAAAAAAGTAATCCACACAAAGTACAGCTATTGCTTTTAAATAAAAAAATCAATTAAATCGATAAATAAGGAGCACATTATGATTTATATTATTGGACTTGGACCTAATGATAGTTCAAACATTAAGGAAAATATTAAACAACTTTTACTAGATAACACTAATGCTAAGGTTATTGCGCGTACTAAGGAGCATCCTGCAATTTCTTTCTTGGAGAAGAATAATATCGCGTTTGAAACTTGTGACAGATTTTATACAGAGAGTGAAGATTTCGAAAATACATATAACGGCATTGCGAATTATATTCTTGAAGTTGCTGAGGCTGGTGATGTAATGTATCTTGTCCCTGGACATCCTATAGTTGCTGAGCTAACTACTCAACTTCTAATAAACAGTGATAAAGATGTAAAAATCGTTGGTGGTGAGAGCTTTTTAGATTCTTGTTTTAACGCGGCGAAGTTCGATCCTGTTGAAGGATTCTCTCTTGTTGATGCCACTGCACTTGAGACGTTAAGACAGGTTAATCCCCTACAACACCTACTTATTACACAATGTTATGATGATTTAACTGCTGCTAATGTCTCTGACGAACTTATGTCGTTCTATCCTTATGATCATGAAGTTACAGTTATTGAGCAAGCTGGTGCCGAAGATGAGAAAATTTATACCACTCCTCTACATGAACTTTCAGCTGCAGTCGGTGAAGATGTAAATAACCTACGTGCTTTATATATCGCACCGCTAAAAGATGGACTTAGCTTTAATATCAAAGATTACACTAAAGAATTCGATGAAGATGATGAAACTACAGAAGCTGATTTAGTAGAAAAATTAGAAAAACTTGTCGTAGGTCTTAAAGCAAATTTAAACCGAGAAGAAGACTATACAAGTAATAATTCGAAACTATTAGCTGAGATTATTAACACGACACTTGACTTTACAATAGCTAGCGATAACTATTACGAACTTAGTGACATTCTTTCTGAAATGAAAGCAGACAGACAAAAATAATTTTATAATAAGGACAATAATATGGATAAGGTATTAGCTTTTAGCAAAAAATTATTAAAAGAAGTTATTGATAAAAATTCAGTCGTTGTTGATGCTACTGCTGGAAATGGAAATGATACGTTGTTTCTAGCGAAGACTTCAGCTAAAAAGGTCTATGCGTTTGATATCCAAGAATTGGCAATAGAAAACACTACGAGACTAATCGAAGAAGCTGAGCTGATGGATAAATGCGAGATTATTCTTGATTCACACTTTGAATTTGATAAATATATAGATGAAAAAATCCGTGCAGTTGTTTTTAACCTAGGATACCTACCAAATGCAGATCATGAGATTACTACACTAGCTGAGACGACACTTGCGACGATTAAAAAGTTCTTATTACACCTAGAAATTGGTGGGAGAATTGTTATTGTTGTCTATTGGGGACATGAGAATGGTAAGGTGGAAAAAGAAGCATTGTTAAATGAACTTCAAAATCTCGATCAAAAAGAAGCTGAAGTATTGGTTTATCAATTCATTAATCAGAAAAACAACGCACCATTTATTATTGCGATTGAAAAGAGAAAGGAAATTTCATGCGAGAAATAGAAATAGAATTTAAAAACTTACTAACAAAAAATCAATATAAAGCACTATTTGAAAAATATGACTTAAAGAATTCTGAAGAAATAATAAACAAAAATTTCTACTATGATGATGCAGATGAAAGTTTCAAGAAAATCGGAGCAGCACTAAGAATTCGTTATACAAATAAAAAAACAGAGATGACTCTAAAGGTGAAAGGTAAAACTCAAAATGTTGAGATAAACGTGCCTCTTGACGAAAAATATCCAAAAGAGCCGACGGTACTGCCAATTTTACCAAACGAGATTATCGCTGAACTAGAGCGAATGAACGTGAAGATTAAAACTCCAATGCTGACTCAAAAAATTGAGACATTAAGACACGAAATTTCTTTAGAAGAAGGCCTATTGGTACTTGATGAGACGACATTCATCAATAATATCGTTGATTATGAATTAGAATTCGAGACAAAAGATTACGAAACAGGACTAGTCGCATTCGAGAAACTATTAGAAGAAAACAATATTGACAAAAATCCTGCAAAACCAAAAATAGCAAGAGCTGTTGAGTATTCAAAACGATAAAACTAAATAGAGCTTTAAAAACCCGGATTTTTGTCAAGCTCAGGCGCGTCTATCAAGTTTGGGGCATAGGAAAAAATTATACTAGAAATCTAGGCAGCATTTTGCTGCTTAGATTTTTTTACATCTCTTATGAAATTTTTTGGGGGATTTGACAAAATCGAGTTCCCTGAAACCAAGATTTTTAAGTTATTTTCTGCTATACGGGAGTTTCTTTATGGCTTATTGTAGATGTGAGAGGGATCTTACACCCTAATTCCAAAATGGAAATTTCGACTATTTTTTCCATTTTGAATTCACTTTTCTTTCTCAAATTGGAAATTTCGACCGTTTTTTCCATTTTGAACTGTCTTTTTCTTCCCAAATTGGAAATTTTGACTGTTTTTTCCATTTCGAACTATCATTTTCTTCTCAAATTGGAAATTTTGACTGTTTTTTCCATTTTGAACTTTATTTTTCTCCTCAAATTGGAAATTTTGACTGTTTTTTCCATTTTGAATATGCTATAATTATAAAAAATAGATTAAAGTAGGTGCTTTATATGAATAAGTATTATTCACTAGAAAAATTATTTCATATGAATTTTGATTTAGAAAACGAATATAACAATAGAATCCATTCTCCTTCTACTTCTGTTACTTCACTTAAGATCAATCCCTTTATTAAGGGAGAAAGAAAACCAGAAGAGTATCCATTATTTATATACAACTCTACAGAATTAATCTTAATTCTAGAAAAAATTTATACAAATAGTGCTGAGATTATTGCAAAACAAAGTATACTTCCAGAAGCTGCACAAGAAAAGTTCTTTAATTTGTTACTTATCAACGAACTACAAAGCACTAATGAAATAGAAAGTATTCATAGTTCTAAAAAAGAGATTAGCGAAGCACTTTCTAAGAAAAATAGTGATTCTCCTAACCTTAGACGTTTTGCCGGTATGGCAACATTATATTCTTATCTTGACAAAAATGTTCAAATACTTGAACCTAAAGATTTCAGAAAGATTTATGATGTTCTCGTTGGGGATGAGGTTTCAAAAGAAGATATTTTGGATGGGGAATTTTTTAGAAAAGGTAGAGTAAGTGTCTATGCTGGAAATGATATCATTCACCATGGTTTAGCAACTGAAGATGATATTAACAACGGATTGGCTGATTTAATTAGGTTTATGAATTATGACAACTTACCAAAACTATATAAAATTTTTATCGGGCACTACTATTTTGAATACATCCATCCATTTTATGATGGAAATGGTCGTGTAGGCAGATACTTACTCGCCAAATCTCTTACGAGTGTAGTAGATATATATACGGCAATCACTCTTTCATACAGCATTAATAGAAATAAGAATAAATACTATAAGAGTTTTGAGAAAACATCACATCCCCTAAACAAAGGTGATATGACTCTGTTTGTTAAAGAAAACTTAGAACTTTTAGTTTCAGGTCAAGAACATATATTATCTTTCTTAACAGAAAATATTGAAAAAATGTTCATAGCTAGAAATTATATCAACGATAATATCGCTGATGATAAACTTAAAAATATACTATTCCTACTTCTACAAAGTTATTTATTTAGTGCTAAAGATGCTTTACTAAGTCATGACGAAGTGTCTAATGTTTTAGGAATTTCTAAAAGAACATTAAATAAATATTTAGAAGAAAATGAAGACAAGATCACTGTAATTAAGAAGAATCCAAAAATATATACGCTTAGTGAAGACTTTTTAGCTAAAATATTTAAATAAAAAAATCTGGGAAACTACGAATCACTTTTGATTCACTTCCCAGATTTCTTTTTTGTATATACATGGTACTGATTCAAAAGTCCTAAAATTCAACAAAGTTCATATGAGAACTCATAGACGCAGTGGTTTATTGATATCTAAATTCG
>CALHQV010000067.1 GCA_938038035.1 uncultured Gemella sp.
CATTAAAAATAGCTATTGTAGCATAGACAGATGCTCTCACAAACATCTGGTCAAATTCCGTCACTGAAGCATCATCCCAATATGCTTATCACCCTTTTGTTCCGCAATCCCACTAAAAACTTAATCCTTGAGTTGATAATGAGATAAAACAATTTTTAGACTTTTACTAGTTAAAGTCTTTATTTACTAACATTGAACCACCATTTCCCTAGGTGCAGTTCAATACCAACAAACGCAAAACCGTGTTGGTCCAAAATGGTTTCTAGTTAAGAGTATCTTGTGATTGATAGTCAGTCAATCTGAAGAACTTTCCCTCTAGCTTCTTTACGCAGAACGTCTTACTGCTTACAAGATACTATTTCCTAGAAGAGTATTGCTAAAAACGCCACTCTCAAAACATACCACCTATCAGTCATTAGGTTTAGTCCACCTTCTGATAGGTATATTAGCAGTTACTGCTTTATTTTCTTTCCCTCTTCGCTTTTGACGATTAGTCTCTACCGATTCTGCTGTTTTTGAATTTGTCGTTTGCTCTACACGGATTAAAAATACCGCTAGCTCCCGCTACGATGATGCTGATGTTTTAAATCGATTAATCTAATTTTTTGCTGTTTAAATCTTCTCTTTTTTAAATCATCACAATGAAACATTGGAATTTGATAACTTAGAATTCCAGATTCTAAGCTAGTCCTTTTTGACTAGGGAGTCACCCTGCCAAAAAAAAACAAACTCTTCCTAACACAATCTATTATACTGTATTATAATTTTTTGTCAATTAATTTATTTCATATTTTTTGAAAATAATATTTACCCCCTTGTTTTACACATAGTTAACTATAAAGAAAAGCTTATAATATAGGCTTTTCTTGCGATTTTGAAAAAATTAGAAAATGTATATCTATTTTTCTTTTTTCAGTCGAAATCAAGTAATTTCAGTAAATGTCAGAAAATTTCATCTTTATTATTTCTGGTTAACTTGATTTTTCCAAACTAAAAAAACTAGGAAATTTTCCTAGCTTTTTTATGTATTATCTTAGTGTTTACGTTTGTAAGTTGAAATACCGAACAAGGCTAAAGCTGATGTCACCATAGCTGCACCTGCTGCTGCAGAAGCTGCTGTTGATTTTTCACCAGTAGCTGGAAGAGCTGGAGCTTCTTCTTTTACAGGTACTGATGTTGGTGTTACAGGTTTACCTGGTGTAGGTTCTGTTGGAGTTGTTGGTACTTGAGGTTTTGGTTTCTCAGTTGTTTCTTCAACAGATACAAAGTTTTTGTGGTAAGTAACTTTTGCTGAAACAGTGTTTGGAAGAACTGGTTTGTTTGGTTCTTCTGGCAATTCAGGAACAACTACTGTTGAGTTAGTTGCGAACCAGTAAGCAGTTGGAACGTTAAGGTTATTTCCGCTTACGATGAAGTCCATTGGTTCACCCTTGAAGATTGTTGCAGCAGCGCCATAGTAGGCATTCTTCGTACGAGGTGTTCCGTCTGGGTTGATCGCATCCCAACCTTCATCTGTAACTTCACCAGTTGTTGGATCCACTGTTGGGTCACTGTTAAAGCGTGAACCGTTAGCCACAAATTCGTTATCGTTTGTTGCATAAGCATAACCATCTTCATGCAAAGTGATAGATGAACCAGGAATTTGAACGTATTCATTACCATTCAAACCAACTTTTTCAATGTGGTTTCCAAGCTCAGTGTTCCAGTGGTTAAGTGAAGAGATACTCAAAACTGATCCGTTCTTAGACAAATCAAGTGGTGTCACTGATGACTCAGAATCAAAGAAGTTCAAGTTCATCTTAACGTGAAGTTTTTTGTTAGTGTCGTCAGTTTGTGAACCAATGAAAAGTGTCTTAGTTGGATCGTGGTACAACTTAACAATGGCTGAACCATCTGTACTTGGTGTTTCTACCAAAGTGTAAGTTGCAACAATTTTCTTAACTGGAGTACCATTGAATGATGTTCCGTTTAGGTTGTTGTATGTTACAGTCAATGTTTGACCTGTAGCCATCTTCAACCATACATCTTCAGTGTATTCACCGTCAGCATTGATAGTGTACTGTGTACCGTTAGCTGCACTGAAGTCACTTGGAATGTAACGAGATGTGTTGAATTGTTCAAGGATTTCATCTACTGAGTGACCTGATTGGATTGTTTTATCCAAGTAGTCAACAGAACCTGCTGAGTTTTCAACAGTCATAGTAGCATCAGATTCTGTTTTATAGATCAAGCCAGTAGCATTTTCAGCCAAGCCTTTTGTCAAAAGACGAGCTGTTGTTCCACCAGTGTACTCTTTGTATGATTTTTCCCAAGCAGCATAAGCAAGAACGTCTTGGTAGTATTTATCCAATTGTGTCTTGTAATCTGCAAGTTTTTGTTTATATTCTGAAACCGCAGTTGTCAAAGCTGTTGTTTGAACTTTATTGTCATTGTTAGCAGCTTCAACGCTAGTGTGTTTAACACCTGCTTCTTCTGTAGCTGTGAATCCCCCTGTTGCAACAACATTTGCTTTAGCAGATGTAAGAGCTGCATCAGCTTCTTCACGAGTCAATTTATTTTCAGAAACAACTGTATTTGAAGCTTCTTGAGCATCTTTAGCTGCTTGATCTTGGACAGCTTTAACATCAGCAGAATCTTTTGATGCTGCTGCAGTCGTTGTTGCAGCTTCAACAGCGTTATCGAAGTCAGGATTTGAAACTTCAGCAATAGCTTTAGTTGTTGTTTTTACAGTAGTATCTGTTTCAGTAGTAGTTTTTTCTTCTGTTCCAGGTACTGTAGTAACAACTGCTGCATCACCTGTTGTTTTAACAAGGTTAGCACTTGATTCTGCAGCCGTATTTGATACGGTTGCATCAGTATCAGTAGTTGCTGTTACATCTTTAGCTTCATCCGCAGCTGCTACGCTTGTAGCCGCGAGTCCTGCAAGCAATACGCTTGAATACAATGTTGTTTTAAATGGATTGACTTTCATTTACACTTTCTCCTTCTTGGTTAACATTTTATTAACCTATTTTCTTCACCGTTTAATATACTACCGTGATTTTCAAAATTTGGCAATAGCTTTCTGAAAAAAATATTATATATTTGCTACATGTTTTTAAAATTTGACACACTTTTGTTATATTTTAATCATTTCTTTACAATAAAGAGTAATTAGTAAGGATTTTACAGAGTTTTTTACTTAATACTTTCTTATAACTGTTCATTTATTTCTCATAATAAACTGTTTCAACAATAGAATAGGCTTCCTATTAGAAGCAGGTCATCAATAACTGGCCTCTTCATAACTAAAAACACATAAAAAATACCTTCAAGACCTTGACTTTAAGCGTTTTTCGTCGTATGCTTGAAAAAAATGTTAAGAAAGTTGGGGGACTTTTCAATGACAAAAAAAGAAA
>CALHQV010000068.1 GCA_938038035.1 uncultured Gemella sp.
AGCACGCTATCGCTTATAAATTCCATAAAGAAGGTCACGAAGTACATATGGCAGGAATTAATCCTGCAGTTGAAGAATTTGGAGTATGTGTAGCATTAACAGAAGACCAAATACCAAGCTACGCAAAAACAAATGATATCGATCTTGTTTTCGTCGGACCTGAAGTGCCGTTAGTAAATGGGTTAGTGGATGAACTTCAAAAAGTAGGTGTTCGCGCCTTTGGACCATCTAAGCTTGCAGCGCAATTAGAAGGGAGTAAAGTATTCTCAAAAATGATGATGAGAAAATACAATATCCCCACAGCTAAATATGAAAGTTTCAATGATTACGAACTGGCAAAAGAGTACTTAAGCAAACAAAAAGCACCGATAGTTCTCAAGGCAGACGGATTAGCTGCGGGTAAAGGAGTAATTATTGCAAACACTTTAGAAGAAGCACAAGATGAACTTAAAGAAATGATGTGTAATGCTAAATTCAATAAGGCAGGTTCTAGTGTCGTTATCGAAGAATTTCTTCAAGGGGAAGAATTTTCACTTATGTGTTTTGTTTCTGATAGAAAAGTTTATCCTATGGAAATTGCACAAGATCACAAACGAGCGTTTGATAATGATGAAGGTTTAAACACAGGTGGTATGGGAGCGTATCTTCCACTTAAGAAAATCACTCAAGATGACATTGATGAAGGTGTTAGGAATGTTGTTCAACCGATGGTTGATGCCATGAGTGAAGAAGGAATGCCATTTTACGGAATATTATATGCCGGTCTTATGAAATGTCATGACGGTGTAAAAACTATTGAATTTAATGTTCGTTTTGGAGATCCAGAGAGTGAGATATTACTTTTATCATTAGAAAGTAGTTTATATGAAATAGCTAATAATATTATTGACGGTAAAGAAGTAAAATTATCATGGAGCAAAGATGCCTTTATAGGTGTTGTAATGGCAGCGAAAGGATATCCAGAAAAAAGTGAAAAAGGGGCTGTAATACATGGCTTGGATAAAGTCACTACACCAGTATTCCATATGGGAACTAAGCGTGTAGGTGATGATATAGTAATTAATGGTGGTCGTGTATTATTAGTCTGTGCACAAGGAAAGAGCTTGCAAGAAGCATATAAAAAAGTGTATAATGAGATAGTAAAAATAGATTGTGAAGAACTATTTTACAGAAAAGACATCGGTCATTTGTCTTTATAGAATTTTTAAATAGATCGATTTAATTAAAAAACATCAGGAGATTATTGCAATGATTGAAAGATATAGTAGAGAAGAAATGCGTAATATCTTTAGCGATGAGAATCGTTTTAAAGCATATTTAGAAGTAGAACTTTATGCGACAGAAGCTTGGAGTACATTAGGTGTTGTACCAAAAGAAGACGTTGAAAAATTGTTCGCTAATGCAAAATTTGACCTACCAGGAATTTTAGAATTAGAAAAAGAAACAAAACATGACATAGTAGCATTTACACGTAACGTTTCTAGTTACTTAGGTGATGAGAAAAAATGGGTGCACTATGGATTAACATCTACTGATGTTGTTGATACTGCTTATGGATATTTATATAAACAAGCTAATGATATTCTATACAAAGATTTATTAAATTTCCAAGAAGTATTAAAAGAAAAAGCGTTACAATATAAATTCACACCTTGTATCGGACGTACTCACGGAGTGCATGCTGATATTAGTAGTTTTGGATTGAAATTCGCGCTTTATTATGATGAATTTAACCGTCATATCAAACGTTTCAATGAAGTAAGAAAAATTATTGAAGTAGGTAAAATCTCTGGAGCTGTAGGTACATTCTCAAATACTCCACCAGAAGTTCAAGACTATGTTTGTAAAAAATTAGGAATTGAATCAAGTAATATTTCTACACAAACTTTACAACGTGACAGACACGCAGATTACTATGCGACTTTAGCGTTAATCGCAAGTTCAATCGAAAAAATTGGGGTGGAGATTCGCCACCTACAACGTACAGAAGTAAGAGAAGCAGAAGAATTCTTCTCGAAAAATCAAAAAGGTTCAAGTGCTATGCCTCACAAACGTAACCCAATCTCAAGTGAAAACATGGCAGGCTGTGCTAGAATCATGCGTGGATATATGTTTGCAGCTTATGAAAATATTCCGCTATGGCATGAACGCGATATTTCTCACTCAAGTGCAGAAAGAATCCTGAGTAATGATGCAACAACATTATTAGACTATATGTTAAATAGATTTACTAATGTTGTGAAAAATCTAACAGTATTTACAGATAACATGATTAAAAATATTTACGCTACTAACGGTGTAATATTCGCTCAAAGAACTATGAGTAATCTTATTGAAAAATATTCATTCTCACGTGAAGAAGCTTACGATTTAGTACAACCATTAGCGATGAAATCATGGTTTGAAGGTATTCCATTTAGACAATTACTTGAAGAAAATGAAACTATTAAAAATACAGTTTCTAAAGAAGTATTGGATAGTTGTTTCGATTTAAATGTACACCTTGTAAATATTGACAAAATATACAAACGTATTCCAGGACTGGAAGATTAAAATAAAAAATAAAGCCCAAAGAAAAGAGGTAGATTAAATGAAGTCAGACTTTCAAATTTCAAACGAATGTGAAAAGAAACATATTGCTGAAGTAGCAGGTAAATTAGGGATAAAAGAAGAAGATTTAATATTATACGGAAATCACAAAGCAAAAATCCAAACAAAAAATATTAAAAAAGATATTAAAGATGATGCAAAACTAGTATTAGTTACATCTATTAACCCAACATCAAGTGGAGAAGGGAAAAGCACTGTAACTATCGGTTTATCTGATGGATTAAATAGAATCGGGAAAAAATCTTGTGTAGCACTACGTGAACCATCTTTAGGTCCTGTATTAGGAAGAAAAGGTGGAGCAGCTGGAGGAGGATATGCTCAAGTAGTACCGATGGAAGACATTAACCTTCACTTTACTGGAGATATGCACGCTATTACTACAGCTCACAATGCAATCGCAGTATTAGTAAATAACCACGTATTCCAAGGAAACGAATTAGAAATAGATAAAATCGTCTTTAACCGTGTAATGGATATGAATGCACGTGATTTACGTCATATAAAAGTTAATGCAGGGACTGACCTAGAGCGTCTTGATGGATTTGATATTACTGTAGCTAGTGAAGTAATGGCTATCTTGTGTCTGTCAGAAGGAATTGCTGATCTTAAAGAAAAATTAAGTAATATCCTTGTAGCTTATAATAAAAAAGGTGAACCAGTTTACCTAAAAGATTTGAAAATTGAAGGTGTTATAACTTCATTATTAAAAGATGCTATTAAACCAAATATTGTTCAAACATTAGAGAACAACCCAGCGATTATTCACGGAGGACCATTCGCAAATATTGCGCACGGATGTAACTCGATCTTAGCTACAAAAACAGCTTTAAAATTTGCTGATTACGTAATTACAGAAGCAGGATTTGGAGCAGACTTAGGTGCTGAGAAATTCTTAAACATTAAATGTCGTAAGGCAGGTCTTAAACCAAAAGCAGCAGTTGTAGTTGCTACAGTTAAAGCATTAAAACTACACGGTGATATTGAAGAAAAAGATCTAAAAGAAGAAAACTTAGAAGCATTAGCTAAAGGTGTTCAAAACTTAGAAAAACACATCGAAAACTTACGTAAATTTAACTTACCGATAGTAGTGGCTCTAAATGTCTTTGTTACTGATACAGAAAAAGAATTAGCATTCTTAGAAAACTGGGCTAAAGAACAAGGCGTAGAATTCTCTCGTACAGAAGTATGGGAAAAAGGTGGTCTTGGTGGAGTAGACCTAGCAGAAAAAGTAGTAAAAGCTGTTGAAGAAAATGACAGAGAACTACAATTATTATACAAAGACGAAGCTTCAATTACTGAAAAAATCGAAACAGTATGTCGTGAAATTTATGGAGCTGATGGTGTTAACTTCTCTGATGAAGTAAAAGCTGAAATCGAAAGAATCGAAAGTCTTGGATTCAAGCATTTACCAGTATGTATGGCGAAAACACCAGCTTCATTAACAGATAATGCGAAGATTAAAGGTCGTCCTACAGGATTTAACATTACTATCAACGATGTTAAATTACGTAGCGGTGCTGGATTCGTAGTAGCTTATGCGAACAAAGTATTAACAATGCCAGGACTTCCAAAAGTACCAAGTGCATTAAATATCGATATCGATGAAGAAACAGAAACAATCATAGGAATCTTCTAATATAAAACATACGACAGATTAAAATAAAGAGTTAGATAATAGTTCGAGGTAAGGTAAATCCCTGCCTCGAATTATTTTTTAGTTTACAATCGATATCTAATAAACTTAGCGGTGGTAGTTCATCAAAGGGAGTGAACCAAAAATCGAGATTTCTTAAGAAACAAGATTTTGTTGAGTCACCCTCGCACAGTTTATTAGATATCTAAAAAGCTTTTATAAAGCGAATTTAGATATCAAT
>CALHQV010000069.1 GCA_938038035.1 uncultured Gemella sp.
TATAATAAATTTTATAAATTATGATACAGCTATATTATTCATAATATGTACAATATTTAATTTTATACTAGTCAAAATTAAAACAAAAGAAGAGAAAGACGACTAGCTAGTCGTCTTTTTCAAATTGTTGACAAAACAACCAAAACATCAATATTTACATTGTCATTTTGATTGTTTTATACACTATTTAAAATTAGAGGAATAATTATTTAAAAAAACAGTAAAAATCAGACTCAGATTAAGTAAGGTAAAATTACAACTACTTTTCTAAGTCTGATCTTTCTTATTTTATTCTTGTTAATTTTTTTACTGTACTTTGAACAACATTTAAAGGTACCGCTTCTTTAGTAATAACACTCGTATCTAAACCAAACCATTTTTCCGGAGTTACCGTAATTTTTTTTAGTTTCAATCTTAATCCCATAATAAAGTTATCAAATGAAGATAAACCATTGCTGTTTCCTAATACTTCCTCAATCAATACGAATCTGAAGTCTCCGACCGTCTCAGCTTTTCCTCTTAAGTTGTACTTAGTTGGTTGCAATTCTAACTCTTTATCTTCTAATAAATCACCTATTACTTGACGCATAAACATATTAACTCTTTGATTTTCTCTAAATCCTAGATTAAAGGTAATTTTGAATATTTTTTTATCACTAAATTTAGTAACCTTATACTCTCTTCTATACGGTTCGTCTAATACATTTATATGAACGAAGAAGTAGACATTTGCTCGTTTAGGTTGTTTATTCAAAATGGAATACAAGACTGCATAATCCACATCTTCCTCACGCTTAGCACCTGTTAAATATACTAGGTTTGTTGCATATTTCGGTATACTTTTATCTACACTTAACTTCAACAGTTGTTTCGTATAATTTTTTACAGTTAAATACTGACTCTCACGCTCTTTAATTTCTGTTCCTTTATACCAAATAAACATAATTGAGAATATTAATAAGGCGATAAATACAGTTATATATCCACCATTTACAAATTTCAAACTATTTGCATATAGGAAAAACAGTTCCTCTATTCCAAAGAATAATAAGAAAATTAGCGCAAAAGTTTTTTTGTTTTTTACTTTGTATAAATATATGCTTAACAACAATGTCGTTACAAACATCGTTACACTAATGCTTAGTCCATACGCAGCCTCCATATTGCTACTTGTTCTAAAGAATAATACTACACAACTACTACAAATAAACAATATTATATTAACCGCAGATACATAAACTTGACCTTTTAGTTCGGTAGGATATTTTATCATTAATTTCGGGAATAGATTTAATTTTATCGCCTCTGATATTAGCGTGAATGATCCTGTAATTAGACTTTGACTCGCTATTATCGCAGCAAGTGTTGCTAGTACTACTTGGAATACTATAAAACTATCCGGAACTATCGCAAAGAATGGATTTTTTTCAGCACTATAATTTGTTGATAATAAATATGCAGCCTGACCAAAATAATTCGCAAGTAGGCATACTTTTACAGAAAACCATGCCATTCTAACATTTTTTCGACCACAATGACCTAAATCCACATATAAATCCTCAGCACCTGATACACATAAAAATACCGCTCCTAATAGGACAAAAACACCAGGATAACTAATTAGCAACTGGAGTGCATATTTAGGATTTATAGCTTTTAATATTTCTGATCTAGTAGTTATAGATTTCACTCCCCAAAATAATAATGATAGAAACCATAAACTCATTATAGGACCAAATAGTGAACCTATTTTTTTCGTTCCAAAACGTTGAAATGAAAAAATAAATACAAAGATGAAAAGCACTAAGATAATTACATCATTGGTATTTATAGAAGGAACAATATCATGTAATCCTTCAACCGCAGAGGTTACTGTAATTGCAGGGGTTATTATCCCATCCGCAAGAAGTGTTGCTCCTCCTATCATCGCTAATAATGCCACGCTACGTCTGGTTTTATTTTTTATTAAGGCAAAAAGTGAGAATACCCCTCCTTCACCTTTGTTATCGGCTTTCAGCGCTATCATTACATATTTTGTCGTAGTCTGTAAAGTCATTACCCAAAATATTAAACTAACAAACCCTAGAACTAAGTTTTCATTCATCGTTGCATCAGTATTATGAACGAATGATTTCATAACATAAAGAACAGAAGTCCCTATATCACCAAATATTATTCCTATTGTTATTATTACACCAAGAAAGGTTAATCTTGATTTATCCATATTGTCAACCTCTTATATAATAAGTTAAAATAAAATTACTTCTATAAAATCAGTAACTTTATTCTCAATATAATTATATTCCTCTTATAATCAAAGTCAATAGTAAGTATCTTGTGTTTTTATTGTTATTAACAATATATTATATTGTTTTTTCTTCTTATTAATTTCTATACTCCACTCTATTCATTTGAATA
>CALHQV010000070.1 GCA_938038035.1 uncultured Gemella sp.
ACCGCTATTTCAGCAGCAAGATCATTTGGAAATCTAAATTTCCCCGTACTTATACAGCAGAAAGCAATACTCTTAAGATTATTCTCTATAGCAAGTTTTAGAGAATTTCTATAACATGAAGCAAGCAGTTCCTTATCATCGTCTTCAACGACACGATATATTATTGGGCCGACAGTATGAATAACATGTTTAGCTGGCAAGTTGTACCCCGCTGTTATTTTAGCTTGTCCTGTTTTTTCAAAACTACCTTGTGCTTTCATTATTTCATCGCATTCTTTTCTAAGTTGCAGACCTGCTTGAGTATGAATGGCATTATCAATACATCTGTGGTGTGGGATAAAACAGCCTAGTAAAGCCTTGTTCGCCGCATTAACTATCGCATCTACTTGTAGTGTTGTAATATCCCCTTGCCATATATAAATATTATTTTCAATTTCTGTTAAATCTTCTAATGTTGTTATTCCTTTAGCTTTTAGAATCTCTTGCAGGTATTCATCTTGAACTTCATAGAATTCGCTCGGTAAGTCCGATACTTCCCACGTATTCATTAATGATCTAAACAAATCTTTCTTTTCTTGTTCCGTTTCTGGTATTACTATTTCTGAATTTAGTGTTTTTATTAAATAATCTAGTTTTTCCATATTCTGAATACTTCCTCCATATAACTTGCTTTTATTATATACCTTACTTAAATACGTGTCTATTATTAAGATATACACTGTATTTCAGAGATTAGCAAAATAGTCTTAGATTTTAATAAAGTTTAAATGAAAACTCATGGATACCGTGATTTATTGATATAAAAACACGACTTCAAAAATTAGAGCATAAACCCTAACTTTTGAAGTCGATATATTTTATATTATTTCTGTTTACGACGTTTTACATAAACAGTTAATCCTACTAAAGCTAGAACTGCTATTCCAGCATAAACTGTCACATTATTATCTAATCCTGTTTTTGGTAATAATGAATTAGATTTTGAAACTTTTCCGAAATCTTCATCTACATTAAATGTACTTTCTTTCTTAGTTTCTTTTCCTACAAAACCACCTAGGATATCCTTGATTGATTTTTTAGAGACTTTTTTCTCCGCTTCTTTTAATGCTTCTAATGCTTTATCTACTTCTTCTTGAGTAGCTGTTGCTGAAGCTAATAGTTCTTGTGCTTTTTGAACTGCATCTAGATAAGCTTTCTTATCCTCTGCACTTGCACTTTCAAAACTATCTTTCTCTTTGACTTCTGCTAAATGACTTAATTGTTCATTTAGTTTTTTCTTGTCTACTTTTGGTGTTTCAGGTTGAGGTTTGTTACCTTCTTCTTTCTTAGGTTCCTCAGCTGCTGGTTTTGGCTCTTCTTTCTTAGGCTCTTCAGCTACTGGTTTTGGTTCTTCTTTCTTAGGCTCTTCAGCTGCTGGTTTTGATTTCTCTTTCTTAGGCTCTTCAGCTGCTGGTTTTGGTTCTTCTTTCTTCGGAGTTTCAGCTGCCGGTTTTGGTTCTTCTTTCTTCGGAGTTTCAGCTGCCGGTTTTGGCTCTTCTTTCTTCGGAACTTCTACTTCTTTCCCATCAAGAGCATTTTCAGCTTGTTGTAATTTTTCTAACACAGCTGTAACTTCTTCTGTAGTTGCATCCTTGTTATCAAGAACTACTGTCGCTTCTTTTATAGTATTTACGAAGTTATCTTTTTTGTCTTGTCCCGCATTTTTGAATTTAACCTCAGTTTGAAGTTTTTCAGTTTCTTTTAATTTTTCAATTAATTTAGCTTTGTCTACTTCTTTCTTCACTTCTGGTTGTTGTGAATTAGCTAATGTTACTTTAGCTTCGTTTAGACTTGCTACCGCACTGTTTACTTCTTCTTGAGTTGCATTTTCGTTTTCAAGAACTTTCTTAGCTGCCTCTAATGCTTTATTATATGCATCTTTAGCTTCGATAGTAGCATTTTTGTACTCTTTAGTTTCATCTAACGCTTTATCCGCTTCTATTGCTTTTTGAAGCTCAGCTTTATTCACTTCTGCTTTTTTCTCTACTGGAGCATTTTTCGGAGTCAATGCTACGAAGTTACTGAAGCTATCAGTAGTGAATGTTAGCTTACCTTCTGCGTAATTAACACTGTTTACAGCTGTTAATTTTCCATCTTTTTCATGGAAGAAGCGCTCTGGAGCTTTTGCTAAATCTAATGTTACCGTTCTATCACCAGGAACTTTAACTTCTTTTCCTGTTGCATCTACGATATGAATTCCAAAGTATTCGACATCATATTTGCTTAAGTCTACACTACCTTCTGTTAATTGTTTTTGAATATTTACTTTCTCTTCAGCAGTTGGTTCTGTTACAACAAGTTTGTAATTATTATACAGTTTTTTCTCAGTGAAATCTACAGTACCTTGCGCTTTAGAGTTCTCTGTAGTTCCTACACTTGCTACTTTTTCTGCAACATTTAGAACAACTTGTTTTTTGTTGTGCCCATCTTTTACTACTAATTCAAAGTTGTTTTCTGCTGGAGTATATCCTTCAGGTGTTACTATTTGAATTGTATATGTTCCATTTTCTAAGTTTTTCTGGAAGGCATTTTTTCCATATAAACTTGTTGGAAGTGATATTTTAGTACCGTCTTGAGCTATTGCATAAACCTTTGTTCCCGCTGGAACTTGCTTATCAAAGCTGATTTCCGTAGCATTTCTGCTGATTTCATCTACTCTAAATTCAACCTCTTTTGTCGGTTTATCTTTAGTTATTTCGAAGTCAACTTTTGATGGTGTTAGTAGTTTGAACTCTCCATCTACCATCACTACTTCAACAGTGTATTTTCCGAATGGTAATGCTTGGTATGTACGTTTATTTCTAGAGAAGTCTTCCCCTACGATTTCACCTTTTTCATTAGTAATTTTGTAACGCAGACGACGTGAATTGTTTCCAGTCCCATCACCTTTCTTAACTTCTACTTCTAGACTTCCTTTACCATTACCTTCAACATTAGATAAATTAATACTATCCTTGTTATCTGCAAAGTCTTTTACTTCAAAAGTAAGATCTTTTAATTCTACCCCTTCTGGAATTGTATAACTTCCATCTTCATTTGCTGCAATAGTATTTTTACCATAGCTTAATTTTTTATAGAATACTCCACTTCCATCTTCTAGTACTGGATATGGTGTGAATTTACGAGTTGCTTCATTGTAGTAACCACCATTAGCACCTGTGATTTTCGGAGCTTTTCTATCGATTACTACATTGAATGTTGTTTCTTGCATATCTGCACCACTTACTGCTGCACTATAAGAAACTACATATTGATATTCTCCATCTGGAAGAGGGTTACCGTTATTGTCAACACCTTTCCAGTTTGTCATAGTTAATGATGTGTACTTCTTACTTGTGTTATTGAAGAAGTTTTTATTACCAGAACCATTACCATTTTGATAAAGTGGGTTCTTACGTTCTACATCATCTTTAGCGTATACTGAAAGTTTTAGGTTTTCAAAGTTACGGTAGAATACCCCTCTCATACCTATTTCATCATAGTTTTCATCACCATTTGGTGAGAAGAAAATCTTATCAGTAAAGAATCTTTCGCCAGTAACAGGATTTACGTATGCACCTGCTAGTGTTCTCTTATCTTTTTTATCTTCTTTGTAAGTTGTTAACACTCCTGTGAAGTTCATGTCCGTTAATGAATCCCAGTTATTAGGATTTGAAGTATAACCATACTCATATGTTGGTTTTTCCCCATTTTTCATAGAATAAATTGGTTTTTCTAATACTGGTAGATTTTGGAACTGACCTTTAAATCCTACAAATGGAATATTAGCTTTTAATGCACTTTCTTCATCATAGAAAGTTACAAATCCTTCTAGATAATATCCATTAGTGAATACTTTTTCTAGTTCTTCTTTGAAACTTGCAGCATCAACCGTAATTTCTACTTCTTTTTCACCTTTTGCTGGAACTTCTACAGTAGCCCAATCAGTTGTCAATAACTTCTTAGGAGTCATTGTAAGTTTACCATTCCAATCTACTCCAGCATCTTCACCATAATAATTATCTGTAGTTAGGTGAGCTGCATATTGTAGGCTTTGAGCCTTATCTGCTAGATTGTGTAATACTAATTTAAAAGTGAATTTATCTCCAACATTTCCTAGAGAGACACTTCCGTAGTTATTTTCTCCAGTCACATAAAGATCTCCATATGCTGCTTTATTCGCATCGATTAGACCTGCACCTTGAAGACGTGGTGATCTGTATGCTGTTGTGTATCCATCAGAATATACCTGCGGATTAGCTGTACTCATGATTAATCTCTTCGCTAAGCCTTGAATTTCTTCTGCACTTAAGTTCGGGAATCTTTCTGATAATACTTGTTTCACAAGAGTTATAGCACCTGCAACGTGAGGTGAAGCCATACTTGTTCCGCTATCAAGACCATATCTTCCATCATTATAAGACGATAAGATATCTCCTCCTGGTGCTGTTACGTCAGGTTTTAAGTATCCATCAACACTCATTCCCCAACCAGTAGATTCATCAAATTCACCTTTTTTAGGATTGGCTTGTTTGTCCCAAGTACCATTGAATGTTATTTTATATTCTCCTTCATGAGCAGAAAGTTCATTACCAAATTTGTAATAAGTTGTTACCACAGGGAAATCTTTATCTTGTCCATTTAGTGTAAGATTATAAATAGTATCTCCTTCATTGAAGTAGATTACCGCTCCCGCTGCTCCATATTGTTTAGCTAGTTTAACTTTTTCTTCAAAGCTATTACCACCACGTTGGATAAGAGCGATTTTTCCAGTTAAATCTTTATCAGCGTAGTTCTCCGCTTTACCAACTCCTACATATACATAGTCGTAAGCTCTCTTCTCAAATTGTTTAGTATAACTAAAAATTGGCATTTTCCCATTATCAAAATCAGCGTTGTCTTTAAGTTGCTCGATATTCGCCACTTCTCTGTTAAGAACACTATTGCTTATATTCGCTACAGAAATTGCATCTTCTGAAACCGATGGTCTTCCTACAGTTCCGTAATCTGGATTAGCTGCACTTGGGTTTGTTTGCCCACTAGCAAAGAATGCATTGTTCCCAGCCGCTGCAACTATATTAACACCAGCTTTTTTCGCAACTTCCATCGCACGAACTAAACCGTCACCTACTTCTACCACTGAACCAGCCGGTGAACCTAAACTAAGATTTATCGTATCTGCACCTAGTTTAATAGCATCTTCTATCGCTTTTGTATAAATATAAGATTCTGTTCCTGCATTCTTAGTATCCGAGAATACACGCATGAAAATTAACTGTGCTTCAGGTGCTATACCTGTTACATAGTCACCATTTGTGAATTTCTCCTTAGGATTACCTACAGCAGTCCCAGCAACGTGCATACCGTGTGATTTATAAGCACTTTGTTTAATATCATTATTCCAATCGTTATAGTTAAATGCAAATGGTAACTTTTCACTATACCACTTACCATAGTCTATACCCGCTTCTTTTTTTATTTTTTCAATTTCATCTTTAGATTTATATTTAGATTTTGAATTATCAGATAATCTAAGTACTGGATGATTCGGATCAAGTCCTGAATCTAATACTGCGACAACTTTTCCTTGTCCTCTATATCCTTTATTCCAAAGAGGTTGTATATTAATAAGATTATAACTATCTAATGCTTTAGAAAAATCATTAGTTTCAGTACTTTCTTTCTTCTCTTCTTCGCTCGCTACATTTTCTGGTTTATTATAGCTAACACTCATTTCAACAGTATCTACAAAATCTAACTCTTGAATTTTTTTAGCATTTGAAAATGTAGTTTCTAAGGCAAAACCATTCATTAACGTATCATATTCAAACAGTTTCTCATAATCGATACCTTTATCTTTAATATCTTTTAATGCTTTTTCCCTAGGAGCTTTTGTTGATTCAGTAACTTCTTTAATTCCTTCTTTAGTTTTTAACTTATTAGGATCAACATCACCCTTCAACTTAACGATAACTTTTACTTTATCATCATTTTGAAACTTATGTTCTTCACTTTTTGAAACATTTGATAACTCATCTTTTTTTTCTTCTTGAGCTAGTGTTATTTTTGATGATACTCCATAATTAAACGTACTGATATTTCCTAGTAGTAGTGCTGCACTTAGCACACTTACAGCTGTCTTTTTAGTCAGTGTCATTCCTTCTTCTCCTATCTTTTTTAAGTGTATTTAAAGTATATTTCTATATTTTAACATATATTATCT
>CALHQV010000071.1 GCA_938038035.1 uncultured Gemella sp.
TAAATGCAGGCTTTACATGTTTTATAGATATTACGACTGCTTAGACGAAGAGACTATAAAATATAAAATGAATATCTCAACGAGAACATGTCAAAGATTAAATTCTCAAGGTATTTTTTCGATAAAAATCTAATTGGCGGTAATTGGCGGAGAAACTCTATTGAATGGCGGGGGGAAAAGCCTTATAATGGTATTATAAGATTTTAGGGAGAGGACTCCTAGAAATAGTTAATATTAGATTTTTTATAAGACGACGTGGACATCATAACCTTTACTTTTTTTGTTATAGTATTTAATCTCTACCTAAAATCGCCTATCAAATTTACTCCCTAGACAGTTTAACGACTGTCTTTTTTATTTGTCAAGAAAGGTGGTGGAAAATTGGCAAAGTTAACTTTAAAACAACAAAAATTCGCTGATGAGTACATCATTAGTGGAGAATATGGATCAGTTTATTGTATCGAAAATATAGTAAATGGCAAAAAATATATAGGAATAACAACTAGAAGTTTACAAAAACGATTTAAAGAACATTGTAAAGCAGAATCTGTGATAGGAAAAGCGATTACAAAAAAGAAAATTTTATTTATTATGAATTAGAACGAGCTTCAACAAGACAAGATTTATTTAAGTTGGAAAAATACTATATTGCAAAATATAAAACTTTTAAAAACGGATATAATTCGACAATTGGTGGAGATGGTGTAGTTTACGATAATTCACTAGATGTTATTTTAACTAAAAAACAAACAAAATTTGTTGGAATTGTTGAATCTGAAAACAAAAAGAACATAAACATAAAAAAATTAGATGAAATTTTTACATCGATAATTTTAAATTTGTGTTATTTTTACTTAACAAGTGATACCAAAACAGATAAAAGAGACTCTGCTATACAATTGTTGAAATTAAAAGATGATATATTAATAAAAATTCTTAGTTGGAAATTATTTTCTTTAGCTGAATTAAGGAGGTGGAAAGAATGGCGAAGTACACCGAGTGGTTAACTGAAGAAGGTTTATTATTAGTTGAAGGTTGGGCTAGAGATGGATTGATTGATGAGCAAATAGCTACGAATATCGGGGTATCTTACTCAACATTCAAGGACTGGAAGAAGAAATTTCCGGACTTTTCGGCCGCCTTAAAGAACGGAAAAGAAGTAGTAGATAGACAAGTAGAAAATGCTTTGTTCAAAACAGCTATAGGATATCATTATCAAGAAGAAACAGTAACAAATACTGGTGAAGTTGTGATGATTAATAAGTACAGTAAACCTAATACTACAGCACAAATATTTTGGTTGAAAAATAGAAAAAATAACTGGACTGATAGAAACGAAGTTAAGGTTGACGGAGAAATGAACGTAACGACAAATAGCAAACTTGAAAGCATTCTAACTCAACTAGAGGAGCAAGACGATGAATAACATTGTGTTATCTCCGAAGTATAAATATTTCTTAAAGCATAAAGCAGAAGCGGAAGCATTAGAGGGAACAACAGCAGCAGGAAAAACTACTGTAGGCGTTGTTAAATTCATGTTGAAAGTTGCACAGAGTAAACAAAAATTACATTTTATTAGTGCAAAGTCTGTAGGAGATGCTGAAAAGAATATAATTCAATCAGATTTAGGAATTACTGATATATTCGATGAATACATAGTATATCGTGGTAATGGTGATGCTAATTACAAAATACCGCATATTAAATACGATACTCCTAGCGGTGAGAAGATTATATTTATTTTAGGTTATTCTTCAAGGGATAAATGGGAAAAAGCCTTAGGTTCACAGTTTGGTTGTGGTTTTATCGATGAGATAAACACTGCTGATATTGATTTTGTACAAGAAGCAACTATGAGATGCGATTATTGGATGTGCACAATGAATCCAGATGACCCTACACTCCCTATCTATTCAAGGTATATAAACAGGTTTAGAGCCTTACCTAAATATGAATATGACACACCGCAGGAAATAAGAGAAATGCTAATCGAACCAGAGCAAGCTAATTGGACTTACTGGTTTTTTTCTTTTGATCATAATTATGGTTTATCTGAAGAAAAGAAAGAAAAGATTAAAAATACAGTTGCAGTTGGTACAAAGCTTTATAAGAACAAAATTCAAGGTTTAAGAGGACGTGCAGAAGGTTTAGTATTCAGTATGTTTGATAGAAAATTAAACGTTATAAACGAAGATATAGCAAGGACTAAAACATTCATTCGTTATTCATGTGGTGTAGATACATCTTACTCAGATAAAACTGAAGATACAATATCATTTATCTTTCAAGGTATCACAACAGACGGAGAACTTATTGTACTTGAAGAAAAAACTTATAACAACAAA
>CALHQV010000072.1 GCA_938038035.1 uncultured Gemella sp.
AAATTTCTTCTATATAATTATAGATTATTTTAGTAAGAGAAAAATGAATAAAAAATAGAAAACATATTCATAAATTTTTTTAAAATTTTTTCGTCAAAACTCTTGCATTATATGCTTTAACCATGTATAATAATAAATGTTGGTCTTGCAAAAGACTTGCGTTGAAGCGAAAGGTTACTGACACGCCCGGCCGCTTTGCCATGGCATGGCGTGCTGGAGAACTTTCGTGGAGAAGTCGCTACTAGATAGCGGCGAATAAATGTATAGGAGGAGAAATGATGGCAAAACAAAAAATTCGTATTCGTCTTAAAGGATATGATCACAGATTAGTAGATCAAAGTGCAGAGAAAATTGTTGAAACTGCAAAACGTTCTGGAGCAAAAGTTTCTGGACCAATTCCATTACCAACGGAAAAAGCAGTATACACAATCTTACGTTCAGTTCACATTTACAAAGATAGCCGTGAACAATTCGAACAACGTACACACAAACGCCTAATCGATATTATTGAACCAACACAAAAAACAGTTGACGCTTTAATCAGCTTAAACTTACCATCAGGTGTTGACATCGAATTAAAATTATAATTATAGGAGGTGACTTTCGATGACCAAAGGTATCTTAGGAAGAAAAGTAGGTATGACTCAAATCTTCGCTGAAAATGGAGAATTAATCCCAGTAACAGTAGTTGAAGCGAAAGGTAACGTCGTATTACAAAAGAAAACAGAAGAAGTTGAAGGATACAACGCAATCCAATTAGGATTCGACGATAAACGTCCTTACGATAAAGAACGTAAAGACCGTTTAGTAAAAGTTGCGAACAAACCTGAACAAGGTCACGCAGATAAAGCTAACACTGCTCCAAAACGTTTCGTACGCGAAATCAGAGATGCAGAAGTTGCTAATTATGAGGTAGGTCAAGAAGTCCAAGTTGATATTTTTGCAGCAGGGGACTTAGTTGACGTAACAGGAGTAAGTAAAGGTAAAGGATTCCAAGGGGCAATCAAGCGTCATGGACAAAGCCGCGGACCAATGGCTCACGGTTCTCGTTACCACCGTCGTCCTGGGTCAATGGGACCTGTAGCACCTAACCGTGTATTCAAAGGTAAAGCATTACCAGGTCAAATGGGTGGAGTTACAGTTACTACTCAAAACTTAGAAATCGTAAGCGTAGATGTAGAAAATGGATTAATCCTAGTTAAAGGATGTATTCCAGGATCTAAGAAAAGCTTCGTAAAAATCCAATCAGCAGTTAAATCTGGTAAATAATCGGAAAATATACGGAAGGAGGAAATTAGATAATGCCACAATTAGATTTATTTAAACAAGACGGTACTAAAGTTGGTGCAGTTGAAGCTAATGAAGCAGTATTCGGAATTGAACCAAATCAACACGTTTTATTCCAAGCTGTAACTTTACAAAGAGCATCACTTCGTCAAGGTACACACAAAACAAAAGGACGTTCTGAAGTTTCAGGTGGTGGTCGCAAACCATGGCGTCAAAAAGGAACAGGTCGTGCTCGTCAAGGATCTATCCGTTCACCACAATGGCGTGGAGGTGGAATTGTATTCGGACCTACACCACGTAGCTACAGCTTCAAAATGCCTCGTAAAATGCGTCGTTTAGCATTACGTTCTGCTTTATCTTCTAAAGTAGCAGCTAACGAAGTATTTGCATTAGAAAGTTTATCATTTGATACAATTAAAACTAAAAACTTTAAAGAAATGTTATCAAACCTTAGCCTAGAGAAAAAAGTATTATTCGTAGTTACTGAACTAGAAGAAAATACTGTTTTATCAGGAAGAAATATTCCAGGAGTTGAATTCGTAGAAACAACTGGTCTTAACGTATTAGACATCTTAGGAAGCAACAAAGTTGTATTCACTAAAGATGCAGTAGAAAAAGTTGGGGAGGTATTAGCATAATGGAAGCACGCGATATTATCAAACGCCCAGTACTAACTGAAAAAAGTTATTTATTAATGCAAGAAAATAAATACACTTTCCTAGTAGACACACGCGCTCACAAAACTCAAATTAAACAAGCTATCGAAGAAATCTTCGGAGTTAAAGTTGAGAAAGTAAACGTAATGAACTACAAACCAAAATTCCGTCGTGTTGGAAGATACGGTGGATACACTAACAAACGTAGAAAAGCAATCGTTAAGTTAGCAGAAGGACAAACAATCGAAGGATTATTCGCTTAAGAATAACAAATACCATTAAGGAGGAAAAATGACAAATGGCAATTAAAGTATATAAAGCTATAACTAACGGTCGTCGTAACATGACATCATTAGATTTCGCGGAAATTACAACTAACAAACCAGAAAAGTCATTATTAGCGCCGCTACCGAAAAAAGCGGGAAGAAATAACCAAGGTAAAATTACAGTTCGTCACCACGGTGGAGGACACAAAAAACAATACCGTATTATTGACTTCAAGAGAAATAAAGACAACGTACCAGCAAAAGTTGCTACTATCGAGTACGATCCAAACCGTTCAGCGAACATCGCTCTATTACACTACGTAGATGGAGAAAAAAGATACATCATCGCTCCTAAAGAACTTAAAGTAGGACAAATCTTAGTATCTGGTGAAACTGCTGATATTAAAGTTGGTAATGCATTACCACTAGCAAACATCCCAGTAGGGACATTAATTCACAACATCGAACTTAAACCTGGTAAAGGTGGACAATTAGTACGTTCTGCTGGAGCAAGTGCTCAAGTACTTGGTAAAGAAGGTAAATACGTATTAGTACGTCTTAAATCAGGAGAAGTAAGAATGATCTTAGCAACTTGCCGTGCTACAATCGGTGAAGTTGGTAACGAACAACACGGACTAGTAAATATCGGTAAAGCCGGTAGAACTCGTTGGTTAGGTAAAAGACCAACTGTACGTGGATCTGTTATGAACCCGAACGATCACCCACACGGTGGTGGTGAAGGACGTACTTCAATCGGACGTAAATCACCAATGTCACCATGGGGTAAACCTACTCTTGGTAAGAAAACTCGTTCTAAAAAAGCTCGTTCAAACAAATTTATCGTACGTGCTAGAACTAAATAATAAAATTAAACAAAGGTCAGTTGGTGAGGAGCAAGTGCTCTTTACCAAAACCTTAAGTATGCAAAGTATCGGAAAGGAGATAACACAATGGCTCGTAGTTTAAAAAAAGGACCATTCGCTGATCACCACTTATTAGCAAAAGTTGAAAAAATGAACGAACAAGAAAAGAAACAAGTAATTAAAACTTGGTCTCGTCGTTCAACAATCTTCCCAACATTCATAGGACTTACTTTTGCAGTATATGACGGAAGAAAACATGTACCTGTATATGTGACTGAAGATATGGTAGGACACAAATTAGGTGAATTTGCACCAACAAGAACTTACAAAGGTCACGTAGCAGACGACAGAAAAACAAGAAGATAATTTAGAAATTAGTAAAATCAAGGAGGCACATTCATGGAGTCAAAAGCAATGGCTAAGACAGTCCGCATTGCTCCTCGTAAAGTAAGACTAGTATTAGACTTAGTGCGTGGAAAAAAAGTGGGCGAAGCATTAGGAATTTTAGAATTCACAACTAAATCAGCTTCTTTACCAGTAGCTAAAGTAATTAAATCAGCTGCTGCTAACGCTGAACACAACTATGGAATGAATGTAGAAGACTTAGTAGTATCACAAGCATTTGCAAATGAAGGACCAACTCTTAAAAGATTCCGTCCAAGAGCAAAAGGTGCTGCAAGTTCAATCAACAAAAGAACAAGTCACATCACTATCGTTTTAAGTGACAACAAATAATAAAAATTAAGAAATTATAAAAGCTAAACTAGTTAAAGGAGGCTACAAACTGTGGGTCAAAAAGTACATCCAATAGGCTTACGTGTTGGAGTTATTCGTGATTGGGATTCAAAATGGTATGCGGAAAAAGATTTCGCTGCTAACTTACACGAAGATTTCAAAATCCGTGAGTTCATCAGTAAACAATTAAAAGACGCTTCAGTTTCTAAAGTAGAAATTGAAAGATTTGATAAGAAAGTAAACATTTCAGTACACACTGGTAAACCAGGTATGGTTATCGGTAAAGGTGGTTCTGAAATCGATAAATTAAGATTAGAATTAAACAAATTAACTGGAAAAAGAGTACACATTAATGTAGTTGAAATCAAAAAAGTTGATATCGACGCTAAATTAGTAGCTGAAAACATTGCTCGTCAATTAGAAGCTCGTGTATCATTCCGTCGTGCTCAAAAACAAGCTATCCAAAGAGCTATGAGAGCAGGAGCTAAAGGAATTAAAACTCAAGTATCAGGACGTCTTGGTGGAGCAGATATCGCTCGTGCAGAACACTACTCAGAAGGTTCAGTGCCACTACACACATTAAGAGCAGACATCGACTACGCTCACGAAGAAGCAGATACTACATATGGTAAACTTGGAGTTAAAGTTTGGATTAACCGTGGTGAAGTATTACCAACTAGAAAATCTGAAAAAGGAGGTAACTAATTTATGTTAATGCCTAAACGTGTTAAATATCGTCGTCAACACAGACAATCAACAAAAGGTAAATCTAAAGGCGGAAACGTAGTAGATTTCGGTGAATTTGGATTACAAGCTACTACTGCAGCAAGAGTTACTTCTCGTCAAATAGAAGCTGCTCGTATAGCGATGACTCGTTATATGAAACGTGGTGGTAAAGTTTGGATTAAAATCTTCCCTCACATGCCTTACACTAAAAAACCATTAGAAGTACGTATGGGATCTGGTAAAGGTGCAGTAGAAGGATGGGTTGCAATCGTTAAACCAGGTAGAGTGATGTTCGAAGTTGCTGGAGTAAGTGAAGAAGTTGCACGTGAAGCTCTAAGACTTGCATCTCACAAGTTACCTGTTAAATGTAAATTTGTAAAACGTGAAGAAACAGGTGGTGAAGCATAATGAAAACAAATGAATTCAAATCAATGATTAGAGAATTAACTTCACAAGAGTTAGAAACAAAAATCAAAGAATTAAAAGAAGAGCTTTTCAACTTACGCTTCCAATTGGCAACTGGTCAATTAGAAAATACAGCTCGTATTAGTCAAGTTAGAAAATCAATCGCTCGTATGAAAACTGTTATTCGCGAAAGAGAATTAGCGAATAAATAATATAGGAGGCAAACATGACTGAGAGAAATGATAGAAAAGTTTACGTTGGAAAAGTAGTTTCTGATAAAATGGACAAAACAATCACAGTTTTAGTAGAAACTTACAAAAAACACCCTCTATACGGTAAACGTGTAAAATATTCTAAAAAATTCAAAGCACATGATGAAAACAATGTTGCTAAATTAAATGATATCGTTAAAATAATGGAAACTCGTCCATTATCTGCAACTAAAAACTTCCGTTTAGTAGAAGTAGTAGAAGAAGCAGTTATAATCTAATAAAACTAGGATAAACCCTAAGAAGGAGGCAAAAAGCGCATGATTCAACAAGAAACACGCTTAAAAGTGGCTGATAACTCAGGAGCAAAAGAAGTTTTAACAATCAAAGTTCTAGGTGGTTCAGGACGTAAAGTTGCTAACATTGGTGACGTAATTGTATGTTCTGTTAAAAAAGCAACACCAGGTGGAGTTGTTAAAAAAGGTGAAGTAGTTAAAGCCGTAATCGTTCGTACAAAAACAGGAGCTCGTCGTAACGACGGTTCATATATTAAATTTGATGAAAATGCTTGTGTAATTATCCGTGATGATAAGAGCCCACGTGGTACACGTATTTTCGGACCAGTTGCTCGTGAATTAAGAGACGGTAACTACATGAAAATCGTATCACTAGCTCCAGAAGTATTATAATATAAAAAGTACAGTAAAGAAGGAGGTTAACAAGAAATGTTCATTAAAAAAGGTGATAAAGTTGTAGTAATTACTGGTAAAGACAAAGGTAAAGTTGGTACAGTAATCGAAGCTCAACCTAAAAAAGATCGTGTTGTTGTAGAAGGTGTTAACATCATTAAAAAACACGTTAAGAATTCTCAAGATGCACCTCAAGGTGGAATCGTTGAAAAAGAAGCAGCAATTCACGTATCAAACGTAATGTTACAAGATCCTGAAACTGGTAAAGCGACAAGAGTACGTTTCGAAACAAAAGATGGTAAGAAAGTACGTATCGCAGTAAAATCAGGAAAAGAAATATAATAATAGTTGAAGAAAGGAGGCACTATTTTAGATGGCTCGTTTAGAAGATAAATTTAAATCTGAGATAACAAAAGAATTAATGACAAAATTTGAGTACAGCAGTGTAATGCAAGTACCAAAAATTGAAAAAATCGTAATTAACATGGGTGTAGGTGATGCAGTGCAAAACTCTAAAGCCCTAGACAACGCAGTAGCAGAATTAGCTTTAATTTCTGGTCAAAAACCATTAGTAACAAGAGCTAAAAAATCAATCGCTACTTACAGACTTCGTGAAGGTATGCCTATCGGGGCTAAAGTTACTTTACGTGGAGAAAGAATGTATGAATTCTTCGATAAATTAGTAACTGTAGCACTTCCACGTGTACGTGACTTCCACGGTGTTTCTAAAAAAGCATTCGATGGTCGTGGTAACTACACACTAGGTGTTAAAGAACAATTAATTTTCCCTGAAATTGATTACGATAAAGTAAGTAAAGTACGTGGTATGGACATCGTTATAGTAACAACAGCTAACACAGATGAAGAAGCTCGTGAGTTATTAACACAATGTGGAATGCCATTCGCAAAATAAGAAAGGTGAGGTAAAAGACACATGGCTAAAAAAGCAATGGTAGAGCGTGAATTAAAACGCCAAAAATTAGTTGACAAGTATGCAGCTAAAAGAGCGGAATTAAAAGCTAAAGGTGATTACATCGGACTTAGCAAACTTCCAAAAAACTCAGCTCCAGCTCGTTTACACAATCGTTGTAGCATAACTGGACGTCCTCACGGATACATTGGAAAATTTGGAATCAGCCGTATTAAATTCCGTGAATTAGCTTACAAAGGACAAATTCCTGGAGTTAAAAAAGCAAGTTGGTAATATATTAGTAGAAGAAAGGAGGATTTATCCTAATGACAATGACAGATCCTATCGCAGATATGCTAACACGTATTCGTAACGCTAACATGGTTAAACACGAAACATTAGAATTACCTGCGTCAAATATTAAAAAGCAAATTGCAGAAATCTTAAAACAAGAAGGTTTCATTAAAGATGTAGAATACATCGAAGATAACAAACAAGGAAAACTTAAACTTACTCTTAAATACTCAAAAGGTGAAAGAGTAATTAAAGGTATTAAAAGAATTTCAAAACCTGGTTTACGTGTATACGCTAAAGCAGATGAACTGCCAAGAGTATTAAACGGACTAGGAATAGCAATCGTATCAACTTCAACTGGAGTTGTAACTGATAAAGTTGCTCGTAAAAATAACACAGGTGGAGAAGTATTAGCTTACATCTGGTAATATTATAAGGAGGTGCCAATTAAATGTCACGTATAGGTAATAAAGTTATTACAGTACCTGCAGGGGTTGAAGTTAACATCGTTGATAACTTCGCAACAGTTAAAGGACCTAAAGGTGAATTAAAACAACAATTTGATAAAGACATGACTTTCAACATTGAAGGAAGTGAAATCACAGTAGTACGTCCATCTGACTCTAAACGTCACCGTACAGTACACGGAACAACTCGTGCTATCTTAGCAAACATGGTTGAAGGTGTATCTGCTGGATTCAAAAAAGAACTTGAATTAATCGGGGTTGGATACCGTGCTCAAATGCAAGGTAAAAAATTAGTACTAAGTGTTGGATACTCTCACCCAGTTGAATTCGAAGAAATCGAAGGAATTACATTAGGTGTTGAAGGAAACACTAAAGTTAGTATCGAAGGTATTAACAAAGAAGTAGTAGGACAATACGCAGCTAAAGTTCGTGCAGTACGTCCTCCAGAACCTTATAAAGGTAAAGGTATTCGCTACGTTGGTGAATATGTTCGCCGTAAAGAAGGAAAAACTGGTAAATAATAGATAACAGAAAGGAGTGTTTCAAATATGATTACGAAACTTGATAAAAATAAAGTTCGTAAAAAAAGACACGCAAGAGTACGTGTTAAAGTTCAAGGAACTACAGAAGTTCCACGTTTAAACGTATACCGTTCAAACACAAACATTTACGCACAAATTATTGATGACACTAAAGGTGTTACATTAGCACAAGCTTCTTCATTAAAACTTGAGAACGTTTCTAAATCAAGTGTAGAAGCAGCTAAAGAAGTTGGAAAATTAATCGCAGAAGTAGCTAAAACTAAAGGAATTGAAAAAGTTGTTTTCGACCGTGGAGGATACCTATATCACGGACGTGTTAAAGCATTAGCTGAAGCAGCACGTGAAAACGGACTTGTATTCTAATAAGGAGGGAAATAAGTAGATGCGTCAAGAAGAAATCAAAAAAGAATTTGAAGAACGCGTAGTTGCCATTCGCCGTGTAGCTAAAGTTGTTAAAGGTGGACGTCGTTTCCGTTTCTCTGCTTTAGTAGTAGTTGGTGACAAAAATGGTCGCGTAGGATTTGGTACAGGTAAAGCTCAAGAAGTACCAGATGCAATCAGAAAAGCAGTTGAAGCTGCTAAACATAACTTAATTACTGTACCAGTAGTTAATGGAACAATACCTCACGAAATCATCGGACAATTTGGAGCAGGTTCAGTATTAATCAAACCAGCTGCACCTGGTACAGGGGTTATCGCTGGTGGACCAGTTCGTGCCGTATTAGAATTATCAGGTATTTCAAATATCTTATCAAAATCTCTAGGTTCAAACACACCAGTAAACATGGTTCGTGCTACAATCGAAGGATTAACAAGATTACAAACAGTAGAACACGTAGCAGCTTTACGTGGTAAATCTGTGGAAGAATTATTAGGATAAGAGGAGGGAAAAGAACATGACATTAAAAGTAACCCTAACTCGTAGTACTATTGGTCGTCCAAAGAATCAAAGAAAAGTTGTTGAAGCTCTTGGTCTTAAAAAAATGCACCAAACAGTTGAACACAAAGATAACGCTGCGATTCGCGGAATGATCAACAAAGTTTCACACTTAGTAACAGTAGAAGAAAAATAAGAATTATTAATACAAGGAGGTGCTAGTCTAAATGAAATTACATGAATTACAACCAGTTGAAGGTTCTCGTAAAGAGCGTAACAGAGTAGGTCGTGGGATTGGATCAGGAAATGGTAAAACTTCAGGACGTGGTCAAAAAGGACAAAAAGCACGTAGTGGCGGTGGAGTTCGCCCAGGATTTGAAGGTGGACAAAACCCATTATTCAGACGTATTCCAAAACGTGGATTTAACAATGTAAACAGAAAAGAATTTGCAGTTGTAAATCTTGACGACTTAAATAAATTTGAAGATGGTACTGTAGTATCACCTGCTCTATTATTAGAAACTAAAGTTATTAAAAAAGAACTTTCAGGTGTTAAAGTATTAGCTAACGGTAAATTAGAGAAAAAATTAACTGTACAAGCTCACAAATTCTCATCTTCAGCAAAAGAAGCTATCGAAGCAGCTGGAGGAGTTTGCGAGGTGCTATAATATATGTTTAGTGCATCACTAAATTTATTTAAAGTTAAAGAAACTCGTAATAAAATTTTATTTACCTTATTTGGTATATTCCTATTCCGTATCGGTTCTTACTTACCGATACCTGGAGTAGATGCAGATGTTCTTAAAAGTCAAGATGCATCTGGACTATTCGGAATATTTAATACATTTGCAGGAGGGGCTTTACAACAGTTTTCTGTATTTGCTATGGGTATTATGCCATACATTACAGCATCTATCGTAATTCAACTTATGCAAATGGATGTTATTCCTACATTAACTGAGTGGTCAAAACAAGGTGAAGTAGGTCAAAAGAAAACACAAAAATTAACAAGAGTCTTAGCAATTGTCTTAGCATTTATCCAATCGCTTATTATGTCTTATGGATTTAATAACGCGTATCAAGGATTAATTAAAGATACATCTGTTATAGGATTCATTACAGTAGCTTTAGTATTAACAGCTGGTACAGCGTTATTATTATGGCTAGGGGATCAGATATCTCAATATGGTGTTGGTAATGGTGTTTCTATCATTATCTTAGCGGGTATTATTGCTCGTTTACCAATGGAATTCATTCAAGTTTATGAATCTCAAATTAAAGATGCTGAAAACCTTACATTAGCAATTTTAAAAATTGTTATTGTAGCAATCATTGTTATAGGAATTGTTGCTGCTGTTGTTTACATGCAAGAAGCGATACGTAAGATTCCTATTCAATACTCTCAAGCGAGAGCAGGTCGTAGAATGTTAGGAGCAAGATCAACTTTCTTGCCTCTTAAAGTGAACAGTGCCGGGGTTATCCCAGTAATCTTCGCTATCGCATTCTTACAATTACCTAGAACTATTGCGATATTCGCACCTAATAACGAAAAGTTACAAAGAATTGTATCATATTTCGATTTCAGTCATGTTCTAGGATTAACATTATACGTAGTATTAATTATTGCGTTCTGTTACTTCTATGTAATGGTTCAAGTTAACCCAGAAAAAATGGCTGATAATTTAAGAAAACAAGGAAGTTTTGTTCCAGGGGTTAGACCAGGTAAAAAAACTGAACAATACATTACAGGTATTTTATACAGACTAACGTTTGTAGGTTCAATATTCCTAGCAGCTGTTTCGGTTCTTCCAACAATATTCACAAGCATTGCTAAATTACCAGCATCTGTTCAAATTGGTGGTACAAGTTTAATAATTGTTGTCAGTGTAGCGCTAGAGACAGTTAAACAACTTAATACTCAATTAACAGAGAAGAACTATAGAAGTTTTATTACAGGACGAAAAGGCGGTAAATAGATTATGATGAATATTATTTTAATGGGATTACCAGGAGCGGGTAAAGGTACTCAAGCAGAGCAAATTAAAGCGAATTATCCAATTCCGCATATTTCTACTGGAGATATGTTCAGAGCTGCTATTAAAAATGAGACTCCGCTTGGAAAAGAAGCAAAAAGTTATATTGATAAAGGACAACTTGTTCCTGACAGTGTAACTATAGGATTAGTTGAAGAAAGATTGAATCAAGAAGATGCAAAAGAAGGCTTTTTACTTGACGGTTTTCCAAGAACAGTAGAACAAGCTGAAGCCCTTGATCAAATTTTAGCAAAAACTAATAGAAAAATCGATAAAGTACTAAATATCGATGTAGATCCAGCTATTCTGTTACCTCGTTTAACAGGTAGAAGAATCTGTAAACAATGTGGAAACACTTATCACTTGATTTTCAACCCTACAAAAGTTGAAGGTGTTTGTGATAATGATGGTGGTGAACTATACCAAAGAAGTGATGACAACGAAGAAACAGTTGCTAATCGCTTAGAAGTTAACATCAAACAAACAAAACCTCTTTTAGACTTCTACAGTCAAAAAGAAGGTGTAGTTGAAAATGTTAATGGTGACCAAGACATCAAAGTAGTTTTCCAAGACGTACAAAATATATTAGACAAACTGAAATAGTCAGGGAGGAAAAGTATGGCAAAAGATGTCATTGAAGTAGAAGGTTTAGTAGTAGAAAACTTGCCGAATGCAATGTTTAAAGTAGAATTAGAAAATGGTCATATTATTTTAGCTCATGTTTCTGGAAAAATCAGAATGAATTATATAAGAATTTTACCAGGTGATAAAGTTACAGTAGAAATGAGTCCGTATGACCTGACAAAAGGTAGAATAACTTATAGATTCAAGTAAGTTATAAACTCAAGGAGGAAATAACGATGAAAGTAAGACCATCAGTAAAAAAAATCTGTGACAAATGTAAAGTAATTCGTCGTGGTGGTAAAGTATTAGTGATTTGCGAAAACGCAAAACATAAACAAAAACAAGGATAATTAATTAGGAGGTGCAAACTTAATGGCACGTATAGCAGGAGTAGATATTCCACGTGAAAAACGCGTTGTTATATCTCTAACTTATGTATATGGTATAGGTTTAAAAACTTCTCAAAAAATCTTAAAAGAAGCTGGAGTTTCTGAAGATGTGAGAGTTAAAGACTTATCAGAAGATCAATTAGATAAAATTCGTGAAATCGTAGATAACTACAAAACAGAAGGTGACTTACGTCGTGAAGTTTCATTAAACATTAAACGTCTAATGGAAATCGGATGTTACAGAGGAATTCGTCACCGTCGTGGACTTCCAGTAAGAGGGCAAAACACTAAGAACAACTCTCGTACTCGTAAAGGTCCTAAGAAAACAGTTGCGAACAAGAAAAAATAATTAGGATAGGAGGAGAAACACAACTATGGCTCGTAAACAACAATCACGTAAACGTCGTGTGAAAAAAAATATACAAAATGGTGTTGCACACATTCGTTCTACATTCAACAACTCAATCGTAACAATTACAGATGAACATGGTAATGCAGTATCATGGTCAAGTGCAGGAGCACTAGGATTCAAAGGTTCTAGAAAATCTACTCCATTCGCAGCACAAATGGCAAGTGAAGCAGCAGCTAAACAAGCTATGGAACACGGAATGAAATATGTAGATGTAACAGTTAAAGGTCCAGGTGCAGGACGTGAAGCAGCTATTCGTGCATTACAATCTGCTGGATTAGAAGTTACATCAATCAAAGACGTAACTCCAGTTCCTCACAATGGATGTCGCCCACCTAAACGTCGTCGTGTATAATAATAACATAGACAAAATTTAGGAGGTTTAACATAATGTTAGCAATAGAAAAACCAAAAATTCAAATCATTGAAGAATCATCAGATAAAAGATTTGGTCGCTTTGTAGTTGAACCACTTGAACGTGGTTATGGAACTACATTAGGTAATTCATTGAGAAGAATGTTAATCTCATCATTACCAGGAGCAGCAGCAAGAAGCATCGATATTGAAGGAGTTCAACACGAATTCCAAGCAATTAAAGGTGTTGTAGAAGATGTTACTGAAATCATTATGAACGTTAAAAACATTGCGTTTGTAGTTCATTCTGAAGAAGAAAAACAAGTTTCAATCAGTGTTAAAGGTCCTGCAGTTGTTACAGCAGCAGACATCGCTATCGATTCTGATATCGAAGTAGTAAATACTGATCAACACATTGCAACAGTATCTGAAGGTGGACAATTTGAAATGATTATTTACGTTGGAAAAGGACGTGGATTTGTACCAGCTGATGGAAACAAAAAACGTGACTTACCAATCGGAGTTATTCCAATCGATTCAATTTACACACCAGTATCGAAAGTTAACTATACTGTAGAAAAAACTAGGGTAGGTCAAAGTACTGACTTTGATAAACTTATCTTAGACGTTACTACAAATGGTTCAATTACAGCTAACGACGCTTTAGCATTAGCATCAAAAATTCTAATTTCACACTTAGAATTATTTATGGAAATGTCTGAAGAAGCAAAAGCTGCTGAAATATTGGTAGCTAAAGAAGAAGATAACAAAGTTCAAATGTTAGAAATGACAATTGAAGAATTAGACTTATCAGTACGTAGTTACAACTGCTTAAAACGTGCAGGAATTAACACAGTACAAGAATTAGCTAACAAAACAGAACAAGAAATGATTAAAGTAAGAAACTTAGGTCGTAAATCTCTAGAAGAAGTTAAAATTAAACTTCAAGAGTTAGAACTAGGATTCAAAGAAGAATAATACTAACAAGGAGGCACACTAATGGGTTACAGAAAATTAGGACGTACATCAGCTCACCGTAAAGCGATGTTAAGAAACTTAGTAACTGCTCTACTAGTACACGGTAGAATTGAAACAACTGTTACAAGAGCGAAAGAAGTTCGTTCATTAGCAGAAAAAATGATTACATTAGGTAAAAAAGGTGATCTAGCAGCAAGACGTAATGCAGCTAAATTCATCCAACCTGTTGCAGTAGCAACTGAAGAAGGTAAGAGTCAATTAGCTCTTAAAAAATTATTTGAAGAAGTAGCACCTAAATATGCTGACCGTAACGGTGGATACACTCGTATTCTACGTGTTGGACCACGTAAAGGTGATGGTGCAGAAACAGCTATTATAGAATTAGTTTAATAAAAATTTTTCATACAACAATAACATACTACATACACACACAACTAAACAACACATACAACAAGAATTTAAACTAATTTTTTTGGCAAAAGAGTGCTTGAAATGCGTAGGAAAAGGCTACGTCGTCTAGCTCTAATGTATCCTAGCATATCGCTAGGATACCCTTTTGTCCCTTTAAAAATTAAATCTAATTATACTTTAAAAGATTACCAGGCAAGGTAGTCTTTTTTATTTTGCACGTTAAGATTTTTAGAATCTTCGATTCGTAAAAATCATTACGTGCAAAATACGCAAAAAGTTATTAAATTTATATGAGAATTCATAGATGTAATGTTTTTTTAATCTGTATAATTGAAAAACTATGTTTTTATAGATAGTTTTGTGATATAATGATTTTAAAATTTATGTATGGAAGGTAAGCTGATTAGATACGTAGTTGAATTTCAATTTTTTAAAACTGTGTAATGATATATAGTTTTTATTTAATTTGATTTTCATATCTAATCTTAGATGGAGAAGAGTAATGTATGAGAAGTTATTGATGAAAACAGCGTTACTTGCAGGAAAAATATTAATGGAAAATGGAGCTGAGGTATATAGAACAGAAGATACGCTTGAGAGAATCATTAAACATGGTGTTGGTGATAATCGTATTGATGAATATTATACTCATGTTACTCTTACAGGTATATTTATTAGGATAGAAAAACTAGGGACTGATTTCCGAAGAGTAGGGGATAGAACCTACAATCTAACAAAAATTTCGGAAGTTAATGCACTATCGAGGGCATTTACATCAGGAAAAATAAGTTTACCAGATATGTACAAAGCACTTAAAAGAGTTCAAGAAGAAAAGAGTCCTATAAAAGATTGGTTTAAAGTTCTTTGTTCAGGGGTTCTTAGTGGTAGTATCGTATTAATCTTTGATGGTAACTTTTGGGATGTTATACCAGGAGGAATAGCTGGAGCAGTAGCATTTTATGTTTATATTAAAGTTATCGACTATTTAAAAGCACCGTTTATTTCTGAGTATATTAGTACTTTTGTTGGTGGTGTAGCTGGCTATATTGGCTTTTCATTATTAAATGGACATTCACTAAGACTTGCTATGATAGGTGCAGTAGTGCCTCTTGTACCAGGTATTACGATAACTAATTCTATGGGAGACATTATTGCTAAACGATTTATTTCTGGATCTATTCGATTTATTGAAAGTTTCTGTGTGGCATTTGCGTTAGGTGCAGGAATAGTGACCGTATATTTCATAGTTAGGCTATTGGGAGGTGTGGTATAATGCTTGCTGTAATGAGTCATGCCTTGTTGCTGCTATATCATTTTGTATTTAGCTTCATATCTTCAGTATCTTTCGGAATTATTTGCGATGTCCCAAGAAAAACTTTGGTAACTGGTGGAATAATTGGTGCGATAGGATGGTGCGGATACTGGGAGATGTGGAGCCATGGACATAGTGTATTTATGTCAAGTTTAGTATGTTCGTTATTATTGGCTAATATAGGGCAAATTTGTGCGATTAAATTTAAAAATCCTGTAACTGTATATTTCGTTCCAGGACTTGTACCTGTGGTGCCTGGGGTAACTATTTATGATGCGTTCCGAACATTGTTGTTAGATGATTATGGTAATTCTGGTAAAATTTTCTTAAATAGTTTTTATGGTGCAATAGGTTTAGCAGTTGGTATAATAATAGCTGATTCAATTTTTAGAGTTGTACTAAAACCATTATTAAATAAAAAAGTTAAATAAATAGATTTACAAAAATCGAATTATCGAAAAAATTGGTACGATTTTATGATAAGCTAAGTAAGATTAAGATATAATAATTGTTTCTTTGAAATTTATTATTATATCTTATTTTTTTATTGCATTGTGTGGTGATGTATGGTACACTTTAAGTAGAAGGTGTATGGTGATGTATGGTACACTTAGGAAGGAGGTCACTATGTTTCAAATTGATTCATTATCAGAGAAACCGATTTATAAACAAATAGTAGATCAAATCAAGTCTATGATAAGCAAAAATCTATTACAGGAGGGAGATAAATTACCATCGGTAAGAGAATTTTCGAAAATGCTTAGTGTTAATGTTAGTACAATTCAAAAAGCATTTCAGCAGTTAGAAAGTGAAAAGATAATTACAACAATAGTAGGGAGAGGTACTTTTATTACAAATAATTTTGATAATATTGTTCCAAATTATGAACTAATAGATTCGATAATTGAGGATTTAGTTAGGGAAGTAAAAATAAGAGGAATCTCGGAAGAAGATTTATTAGAAAAAATTAAGTTAGAATTTCGAAAGGGTGATTAATTATGGATAATGAGAAGAAGATTGATGGAAAGTTAAAAGAATTAATCATGGAATGGAAATTTTTAGGATTATCGATGGAGAAATTATGTGAAGTCATTTCAGAAAAGATAAAGGAGAAAAATTATGAAACTTACGATAGAAAAAATTAATAAAAAATTTTCAAAAAAGATAGTATTAAATAATGTTAGTTTTTCCGTAAGTACAGGAGAAATTGTAGCACTTGTTGGTAGAAATGGAAGTGGGAAAACAACTTTATTAAAGATACTATCAGGAATATATAGTCAAGATTCTGGTGAAATAGGAATTGAAGGAATAGATAATAAAAATATAAGAAAACAACTGATTTATATACCGGATAGATTCGATTATTTTAAAAATTCTAAAATTAAAAAGGTTTGTGAGTTTTATAAGTTAGCTTATGAAAATTTTGATGAACAATATTTTAAAACAGAATTAGAAAAAATTAAATTATCACAAACCAGCAGATTATCTGAATTATCAAAAGGACAACTAGCTATTTTTAGTTTGATTTTGGGGATTTCATGCCGAACTAAGTTTATCCTCTTAGATGAACCACTAGACGGTATAGATGTAATAAATACTAAAAAGATAGTTGATTATATTTTGGATGCTCAAAGTGATGGAGTTGGGTTATTAATTAGTAGTCATCAATTAAATTCTTTGGAAAACATAAGTGATAAGGTTGTCTATTTAGATGATGGAGTTGGAGTTAGTGAAGAAATTAATAAGGATGAGTATAGTAAATATCAATTAGTGTACCAAGATAAAATACCAGCGGAGTTACGTAACAATCCTGATGTAAGAATTATTAGTAATATTGGAAGAGTCTATGTGGTTATTATGAAGGGAAATTATGATGCTACTCATGACATTATTCAAGATAAAGATCTTCTTCAATATGATAAACTCCCTATTGCATTAGAGGATATCTTTTTATTAAATAGTAAGGGGGAAGATGAAAATGTGTAAAGATATTTTAAAAATTATTCGTATATATTTGAAACAATATTCAATTATGTTAGTTATACTATTAATTGCCTTCTCAACATTTGCTGCTACAACTACTAATAAACAACTAAATGAATTAAAAAATGGAGTTGCAGTTTATGATTTTCAATTAACAACAGGAATAGCAAAGGAATTGGAAATTAGAAAAGGAACATCTAATGATGAATTAAGTCAAAAAACACACGAACTATATAAGTTGAAAGAAGAATATCAAAAAAATTATAAAGAAAAATTATCAAAAGAAAAATTAGCTGAGATGAAACATGAATATGCGGTTGGAGCATATTTACATAATTTTCCTAGCAATGTACTGTGGACATTTTATACTAAGGATGAGGATATAAATGTACTTACTGGTACAAATAATGAAAAATTTAGACAATATTTAACTGAAGAAGAACTGAATAATGTTCCTAAGTATAAAGAATGGTCAAGAATGCAGCCGGGGAGCAAAGAGTACTTTGATAGACAAGAGGAATTAGATAAAATTTATCCTCCAGCACTAGATGTTAGCAATGTAAAAACATTAACTTTCTTAAAAGAAAATCTAGAAGCTAGTAAAGTTAAGTTGAAAGAAACTATGTTTAACGAGGGAACTAATATTGGTTATTTTATTTTGATAACTTTAATCCCATTGTTAATCTTTGGAGATGAATATCATACTAATTTTGGTAAATTTGTAGCGAGCTTACCTTACGAAAAAGAGAAAGTATACTTTGCAAAAGTAATTCTATCGTTCTTAATTTTAATAGTTACTTATATTTTAACAGGACTAGCTAATATAGCGGTTATAAGTAATAGTTTGTTAGGAGAAATTTATAACGTGCCAGCGGTACTTGAAATAAATAATAAAATATATATACTGGGAATAGGTTTAGTATTACTAGGAGCTATCTTATCGAGTTTTTGTGGAAATATATTGAGTATAGGCGTAATGTATATTCCTGCTCTTACACTGATATATTATCCATTGGGAGTATGGGTTGTTATAGGGAAATTGTTCGTTGTAGATTATTTTTCAAATGAGCCGTTTCTTGATAATATACCAAGGATGCCAATATTTTATTATTTCGGCTATACTCCTTGGAAGAATATTATTATTTACCTAGTTATTTTAACAATAATTATGCTGTTAGCAAGTAAGGTTTATAAAAAGCATAATGTAGAAAAAGAAGGTGAATTTTTCATAATAGAAAGAGTTTCATTAGTAGGATATTTAATATTATTAATGGGAGTATTTGCTTTTTCACTGGTAGTGCTAACAGAAGTGTTTACTATTAGCCAAGGTGTATCCTTAGCATTAACGATATTATTAATACCAGCTATAGTTTGGAAATTAGTTGGAACAAAAATAAGAGTATAAAATTAAAAACAATTAGAAATCATTCTTTATTTTCCGACTATTCTATGGAGTTTTGTGAAGTTTTCAAAAGGAATTACACAATTTTTCAAAAAAACGGTTGACACATAAAAAATTTACTGATATACTAAATAACAAGTTAATGATTCACACGTTGAAAAGATAAGTAAAAGTGAAAGATGGTAAAGAGAGTCTCGGTTGGTGAAAAGAGATCGTATTGGAAACTTTGAAAATGGTCTTTGAGTGTTAATAGTCGAATAATTAGACCTTTACGGGTGAGCCCGTTATAGCTTCAGGGTATAACATCATTCTATTTTGGTGCGTACTTTTTGAGTTGATATTTGTGAGAATATCATAAAGTAAGGTGGTAACACGTAAATTATTAGACGTCCTTGCAGAAGCATAAGCTTCTGTGAGGACTTTTTTTATTTCTCAAAATAATCACAAGAATTCTTAACTTAAAGAAATAATATAAACATTTCGGAGGAAAGAAACATGTCAGAATTACTTAATATTTATAAAACTTTAAAAAACAAAAAATGGGTTAACTTAAGCCACAAAATTGATGAAAATTCACCTAAGTTCCCAGCGCTACCTGCGTTAGAAAAAGAAAATGTCTTTACTTTAAAAGATGGATTCTATGTTCAAAAATTTTCAGTTGTAGGACAATACGGAACACACATCGATGCTCCAATTCACTTTGTTGAAGGTGGACGTTGGTTAGATGAAATTGAACTTAAAGATTTACTATTACCTTTATACGTAATTGATAAAAGTAAAGAAGTAGCGGAGAATAATGACTATGTAATTTCTAAACAAGATATTCTTGATTTTGAAGCTGAACATGGTGAAATATTACCAGAATCATTCGTAGCATTCAGAAGTGATTGGTCTAAACGTTGGCCTAGCTATGATAAGATTAGAAATCTAGATGAAAATGATGTTCAACACACTCCAGGTTGGGGAAGAGATGCATTAGAATTCTTAATTAAAGAAAGAAAAGTTAAAGCTGTCGGACATGAAACTCTAGATACTGACTCAGGAGTTACAGCAGCTGCAGAAGGACTAATTCAAGAGTATTACTTACTAGAACAAGATATTTATCAAATCGAAGTTTTAGCAAATCTTGATCAAGTGCCTGCAACTGGAGCGTTAATTTCAATCGCTTATCCAAACTGGACAGAAGCAACTGGATCACCAGTGAGAGTAGTAGCGATACTACCAGAAGACGAATAGTACGGTCTTTATAAAAAAGTTTTAGTTTATGAGAAAAAATATGTATTAGAAAAGAGAAAAGAAGAAAAAGGAGAAATAAAAAATGTGTCAAGGATGTCAAAATAAAGTTGTAGGAAAAGCACCATATAGAGTAGATCACGTGGGATCATTTTTAAGACCAAAGGAGTTAGTTGAAGCTCGTGAGAAATTCTCAAAAGGAGAATTATCACAAGAAGAATTAACAAAAGTAGAAGACAAAGTGATTGCAGAATTAGTTGAAAAACAAATTGCAAATGGATTAAAAGGAGTAACAGACGGGGAGTTTCGTCGTGCATACTGGCACTTAGATTTCTTTTGGGGACTTAACGGTGTAGAACACACTCAAGCAAAAATAGGATACCAATTCCATGATGAAACAACAAAACCAGATTCAGCGGATGTGGTAGCTAAGATTATAGGAGAGGGACATCCATTTGTAGCACATTACAAATTCTTAAGAGATTTAGTAGGAGATAGAGCCGAAGTTAAACAAACTATTCCGGCACCAGCTCAGTTCTACTTCGAGTTGATTCGTGATGAAGAACATATTGCTCAAACTTACAGTGTTTATGAAAATAAAGAAGAGTTATTCGCTGATATTATAAAAGCTTATAAACAAGTTATAAAAGAACACTATGAAGCAGGATGTCGCGTTATCCAACTTGATGATTGTACGTGGGGAGCGATTGTTGATGATAGATTAATTAAGTTAATCGCTGAAGGAAGTGGATTAAATCCAGAAGGTATTCGTGAAGCATTTATTCAAGATTTCATTACATTAAACAACGGAATCTTAACAGACCTTCCAGAAGATTTAGTTGTGAATACACACATTTGTCGTGGAAACTATCACTCTACATGGGCTAGTTCAGGAGGATATGATAGTGTAGCAGATACATTATTTGGAGAAGAAAATGTAAATGCATATTACTTAGAATACGATACAGATCGTGCAGGAGATTTCAAGCCACTAGCAAAAGTTGGAAAAGATAAAAAAGTTGTTTTAGGATTAATTACATCTAAATTTGCAGATTTAGAAGATAAAGAAGAAGTAATCGCAAGAATTAAAGAAGCTAGTGAATATGTACCTTTAGAAAATATTTACCTAAGTACACAATGTGGGTTCGCTTCTACAGAAGAAGGAAATATTTTAATAGAAGAAGATCAATGGAAAAAAATTGCCCTTATTAGTGAAATAGTTAAAGAAGTTTGGGGTCAAAATTAATTAGCAATTTATAATAAAGTCAAAATAATAAAGTCAGAAGAGTAAAGTTAAAAGAGAAAATAAGTTAGTTAAATAAAAGGAGAAAAAAATATTATGTGTCAAGGATGTCAAAATAAAGTAGTAGAAAGAGCAGCATATAGAGTAGATCACGTGGGATCATTTTTAAGACCTAAGGAGTTAGTAGAAGCTCGTGAAAAATTCTCAAAAGGAGAATTATCACAAGAGGAATTAACTAAAGTAGAAGATAAAGTAATTGCAGAATTAGTTGAAAAGCAAATAGCAAACGGACTAAAAGGAGTAACAGATGGAGAGTTTCGTCGTGCATACTGGCACCTAGACTTCTTCTGGGGACTTAACGGTATAGAACACGTTCAAGGCGAAAAAGGTTACCCATTCAAAGGTATTGAAACTAAACCAGATACAGCAAAAGTATCAGGGAAAATTAGTGGAGAAAATCACCCATTTGTAGCACACTACAAATTCTTAAGAGACTTAGTAGCTGATAAAAAAGATGTAACTGTAAAATTAACAATTCCATCACCATCACAATTATATTTCGAGTTAATTCGTACGGAAGATCACATTAAAGGATATGAAAAATTCTACCCAACATTCGAAGAATTAAAAGATGCGATTGTAGCAGCGTATAAACAAGTAATTGCAGACCTTTACAACGAAGGACTACGCGTATTACAATTTGACGATTGTACATGGGGAGCACTAGCTGATGATGGATTTGCGAACCGTTTCCGTGACGCGCGTCCTTTAGAAGAAGTTCGTAGAGAATATGCAGCACGTTGTTTAGCTCTTAACAATGAGACAATAGAAGGGAAACCAGGAGATTTAGCAATCAATACACACGTTTGTCGTGGTAACTTTGCTTCTAAGTGGATTTCTCAAGGGGGGTACCAAAACGTTGAAGATGAGCTACTTGCGGGAGAAAATGTAAATGCATATTACTTAGAATACGATACAGATCGTGCAGGAGATTTCAAGCCACTAGCAAAAGTTGGAAAAGATAAAAAAGTTGTTTTAGGATTAATTACATCTAAATTTGCAGATTTAGAAGACAAAGAAGAAGTAATCGCAAGAATTAAAGAGGCTAGCGAATATGTACCTTTAGAAAATATTTACTTAAGTACACAATGTGGATTTGCTTCTACAGAAGAAGGAAATGTGATTACAGAAGAAGATCAATGGAAAAAAATCGCCCTAATTAAAGAAATCGTAGAAGAAGTTTGGGGTACAGAAAAATAATAATACTTTAGTATTTTTTCAGGTACACTAAATAAAAAGAATTATTTAATTAAAGTAAATGATAAAAACAAGCACATAAATTGACATTATTATATATAATACAGTAAACTAAACTAGCATTGATTTCATTCGTTCAATGTTAAATAATATCTGGTTTTATTATTCTTATTATGAAATATAGTCTATTTAATCAATACATGAGTAGCAATGTAAGTCTCTCGCTGTCGAATAGACAAATGTATTTAACCATTATTAAATAGGGGAAACCAAAATAATTTGTAGTTAGAAAAATAAGACTTAAAATCAAGGAGGAAAAAAGAATGAAAAAGAACAAATTGTTTATAGGAGCACTAGCGTTAGTAATGAGTGTTGTAACAGCATGTAGTTCAAAAACGCAAAACACAATTACCACTTCTCAAGATAAAGATACTTTCACGTATGCTATTAGTGATGATCCATCATCAACTAACCCAATCAAGGTAAGTGACCGTTGGGGATTAACAATGACTAATATTATTTACTCACCATTAATCAAAGTTAATGGAGATGGTTCAAAAGAATATGCCTTAGCAGAATCTACTGAACTTGCAAAAGATGGTCTTAGTTTAAAAGTTAACTTAAGAAAAGACGTAAAATGGTCTGATGGACAAAAATTCACAGCTGATGATGTAGTCTTCACTTATCAAACAAAAGCTAAAAAAGAAAATGGAAACTTTAAAAACTTATGGATTGGAGACAAACCGATAACTATTGAGAAAGTAGATGACTACACTGTAGTATTTAAATTCCCAGAACCAAGTGCGGCTGCAGCAAATAACATTGCAAATGAAACTTACATTATTCCAAAACACGTTTATGGAAATGTATCTGACTTCTCAGTTAAAGAATTAAAAGAAACACCAGTAGGAACTGGACCATACAAACTAGTAGAAAACAAACGTGGAGAATACATTAAATTTGAAGCGAATGAAAATTATTACAATGGTAAGCCAAAAGTTAAAAATGTAGTACTACGTATTATTAAAAGTGCTGATACTACAAAAGTAGCGTTACAAAAAGGTGAGGTAGATGCAGCATATGTATTACCTGCTGCAATTAAAGATTTAGATTCTAAAAACATCGATACTTATCCTTACAGTGAAAACCGTATCGGATACTTAGGACTAAACACAAACACAGATGAATTAAAAGATGTTAAAGTTAGACAAGCTATTTTATACGCATTAAACAAAGAAGACATGAATAAAGCGGCTTACTTAGATAGCAAATACTACCAAAACCCTTATTCATTCTTACCACCGAAAAATCCATTCCATACTGATGATGTAGAGAAATATACTCAAAATGTTGAAAAAGCAAAATCACTATTAAAAGAAGCGGGAGTTTCTAACTTGAAACTTAACCTAGGGTATGCAAGTAACGATGCTGCAAATACTATTCAAGCAACATTCATCCAACAACAATTACAAGCAGTAGGAATTAATGTTGAGCTTCGTGGTGGAGATGAAACAGCTATTTTTACAGAGTTAAGAAAACCTGGTTCTAAAGCTTACAACCTATTCTTAGGTGGATATATCATGGGTAACGATCCTGATTTATACTCTAAGCTATTTGGATCAAATGGTACTTCAAATTACTTCCAATACAGAAGTGAAAAAATTGATGGATTATTCAAACAAGGTGCAGCTGAATTAGATGAAACTAAACGTAAAGAAGTGTACAAAAACCTTCAACAAGAAATTGCTAACCAAGCATACCTATACCCAATCGTAGATAACCAAAAAATCTTAGCGGTTAACAAACGTGTTGGAAATGTTAACGATGCTAAGTTAGTACCAATCTACACATTTGATGATTTATCAAAAATTACTCTTAAATAGTAATAGTAGTGGAAAATAAAATATAGTGTGAGGGGGAGTACGATAAAATCCTATTTATAATAAGATTTTATAGTATCTCCCTCGCTTTATTAGTTTAAGGGGAATGTTCATTTATAATTTATATCAAAAAGATTTGTGATAAATTATAAATGAATTTCATAAAAATATAGTAATTAAAATTTAAAGGAGATTGTATGATTCGATATATTTTGAAACGTATATTACAAGTAGTACCATTACTTTTAGTAATATCGTTTATAGTATTTACTTTAATACATTTAGCACCATATGATGCTATCGATGCACAGATAACGTCGAATATGTCACAAGAAGAAATTAATATTCTTCGTGAGCAAAGTGGGCTTAATAAACCATTCTTAATTCAGTATGTGGATTGGTTAGGACAAATATTAAGTGGGAACTTCGGTCACTCATTAGTAACGCACAATAGTGTAGGAGAGGAAATTCTAGCGAAAATACCTAATACAATATCATTAGTATTACCTGCATATGTAACAGCATTAGTTATAGCAATAGTATTAGGATTATTAGCGGCTGCAAATAAAGGTAAATGGCAAGATAAACTGATTGATGCTGTAGCCTCACTTGGAATAGCTACTCCATCATTTTGGATAGCTATGATATTCATCTATGTTTTAGGATACCATTTAAACTTATTCCCAATAATAGGAATGCACACAATTGGTAAAGAAGGTGATTTTGGAGATTTCTTATCACACTTTATTATGCCTTATCTAACATTAACAATCGTGTTCTTCGCAGAACTTACACGTTATGTAAGGTCATCAGCTTTAAGCCAAACAAATGAAGAGTATGTAGTAGTTCAACAAGCTTTTCAAGCGACAAAAACACAAATCTTCACAAGGCATATTATAAAAAACGTGCTTATACCGGTAATTACTCAAGTGGGTATGTCACTACCGATGTTAGTAACCGGAGCGATTATTACAGAAACAGTATTTAGTTGGCCAGGAATTGGACCATATATTACACAAGCAACTAGAGCGTTAGATTACCCTATAATAATGGCGGTAATGTTACTGTCAGCTACATTAGTAATAGTAGGTAATTTAATTTCAGACATACTTTACTCAATAGTAGATCCTAGAATTAGAAGAGGAGGTAAGTAAGATGAAAAGATTTATTAAAATAGCTAAAAGTTCAAAAATCTATATTTTTTCACTTATTTTTATTGCGATATTAGTGTTTGTATCATTAATAGCACCTTTACTTCCTATAGATCCAGCGGCTACCGATGTAGCAAATTTATCTCAATCACCAAGCCTGCAACATTTATTTGGGACTGATGAGGTAGGTCGTGATTACTTCATTCGTGTAATCTATGGAGGTCGTATTTCTCTTATAGTAGGTTTACTAGCGATGGTAACTTCCGTAACAATTGGAACGATAGTAGGGATTATCGCAGGTTATGTTGGTGGAGTTGTTGATAGTTTACTTATGCGTTTAGTCGATGTATTGTCATCTATTCCATGGTTAGTATTAGTAATTGTACTTAGTGTATTTTTAAAACCAGGAATTGGTTCGATTATTATAGTAATAGGATGTTTTTCTTGGATGCGTCTTGCGAGATTAGTTCGAGCAGAAACTCTATCAGCAAAGGAATATGACTATGTAGTATATAGTAGATTTAGCGGTGTAAAAACTATCTCTATCCTAAAGAAACATATTATTCCTGCTATCATACCAACTTTAGTAGTAGCAGCAAGTGCTTCAATAGCTAATGCAATAATGACAGAAGCAGCACTTAGTTTCTTAGGTCTTGGTATTCAACAGCCTATGACTTCGTGGGGAACACTCCTACAAAATGCACAACAAAGTTTACAACGTGCACCTCATATGGCTATCATCCCTGGATTATTTGTAATGTTAACAATTTATTCATTCAATAATATTGGTAACTTACTTACAAAATATATTCAAAAGGAGGAGCAGTAGTATGACAAACATAGTAGAATTAAAAAATTTAACGGTTAATTATAAACCAAATAAAGAAGTAGATAAACAACTAATACACGGTATCGATATTAACCTTAGAAAAGGTCATATTACAGGAGTTGTCGGTGAATCAGGTAGTGGAAAAAGCATTCTGATGCGTAGCATAATGTCTATTCTTCCTAGCAATATTTTTGATAAAAATGATAAGTTTAACTTTGATGGAAAGGAAGTTAAGAAGGGTGAAAAGTTACCGATTTCTATGATTTTCCAAAACCCTATGACTTCACTTGATCCAGTTAGAACGATTGGTTTTCACTTAATAGAAGTAATAGAAAGATTTCAAAATAAGTCTAAAGAAGAAGCAAAAAAATTAGCAATAGAGCAACTTGAAAAAGTAGGAATTCTTAATGCACCTCTTAGAATGGAGCAATATCCACATGAATTATCTGGTGGTATGCGTCAAAGAATATTAATAGCTATGGCATTACTTGCTAATCCTAAGTTATTAGTAGCAGATGAACCTACAACTGCTCTAGACGTTACGGTTCAAGCGCAGATTCTATCTCTTATTAAAAAATTACAAAAAGAAACAGAACTTAGTGTAGCATTAGTCAGCCATGATTTTGGTGTAATAGCTGGAATGTGTGACTATGTATATATTATGTATAGAGGTAGAGTTGTTGAAAAAGGAAATGTTGAAGAAATCTTCAGCAATGCACAACACCCATATACAAAACAACTTCTTGCTGCAGCAAGATTAGAAAATACTAATAATGAACTTCTGACTGTTGATTATAAAGAAGATGACAAACACTATACTTGGCAAAAACTTAGCGATACTCATGAGTATCTGAAAGAGGTGGAGTAATGAGTAAAGAGTATTTAAAACTAAAAAATGTACGAAAAGTTTATAAGTCTAAAGGAATGGGAAAAGAAGTTAAAGAAACTATAGCTGTTAATGATATTAGTTTGGATATTTATAAAGCCGAGACGCTAGCTGTAGTAGGTGAATCTGGAAGTGGAAAGACTACCCTAGGTAAGGGGATATTAAATATTGATCCATTCATATCAGGTGATGTTTTTGTAGAAGGAAAAGAAAAGTCTTTAACAAAAATGTCCAAAAAAGAACTAGCAGAAGTTTATAGTAAGATGCAAATTATATTCCAAGACCCTTATTCATCATTAAATCCACGAATGAGTGCTTTAGATATAGTTATGGAAGCTTTACACAAAGAGGATAAAGAAACAGCGAAGAAAAAAGCGTTAGAAATACTAGAGTTTGTTGGAATTTCTAACGAAGATGCATTAAAATTATCAAATGCTTTTAGTGGAGGGCAACGTCAACGTATAGGTATTGCTCGTGCAGTTGTAACAAAACCAGATTTCATTTTATGCGACGAACCGACTTCTGCTTTAGATGCTTCAACACAAGCACAGGTAATTAATTTATTAAAAGATTTACAAGAAAAATTCTCTCTAACATATTTATTCATCTCACATAACTTAGGTGTAGTAGAGTATATCGCAGATAGAATAGCTGTAATGTATAGAGGTAATCTAGTAGAATTAGGAACAACAGCACAGATTATGAAAAATCCGCAGCACGTTTATACAAAGCGTCTTCTAAATTCTATGCCGATAATTGATCCGGTAAGAGCTAGAAAGATGTTCGAAGAATTCGAAGTTAGTGCTGAGGAAATAGTAATAACTGGTAGTGAAAAATTCGAAGAAGTTGAAGAAGGACACTTTGTACTAAAATAGTAAGACAAATACCAATCTCAAAGACATAGTAGGTCTAGTTCTTGAGATTGGTATTTTTTCAAATAATTTGAAACAGATTTTGACAGTAGGCAAACTTTGGAGTAAAATAATAATATTATTACATAATATGGAAAAGAGGAGCTATTATGGCTAAGAAAAAAGAATTAAAAACAAACGCTATGAGATTTTTAGATGAAAATGGTGTAGAATATAATCATTTTGAATTTGATGCAGAAAGTGATGCTGCAAAGACTGGTGTAGGAGTAGCTGATATTATCGGGCGCGATCACAATCAAGTATTTAAAACAATTATGACTACGGATGGAAAAGGTAACTATGTTGTGGGAGTACTTATGAGTGAAGATAGTATAAACTTTAAAAAACTTGCCAAAGCAGCAGGTGTGAAAAGTTTATCAATGTTACCACTTAAAGACCTGACAAAAATTACAGGATATGTAAAAGGTGGATGTTCACCATTTGCGATGAAAAAACTATTCCCGACTTTTGTAGATGAAAAATGTCGTGAAGTTGAAACGATTATTATCTCTGCAGGTAAAGTAGGTCACCAAGTGGAAGTAAAACCAGAAGTTTTAGAGCAACTTATCGGTGCTCAAGTAGTAGACTTCAAAGCTGAATAATATAAAAAAGAACGACTTTAGGTACTGATGTGCATTCTAAAATTTAGAGCAGACTTATATTTAAAGTCGTTTTTTATAAAAATATCATGAAAAGGTTTACGTCGATAAAAAAAAGTAGTATAATTTAAGTAAAATAAGTAGTTGGGGAGGTGTATACTTATGAAAAAAAATATTAAAATAGGTGCAATGAGTTTATTATTAGTACTTCTTCCAGGAAGCTTAGGAGTTGGTACAGTCTATTCTTCATCAGGAGGAAATACTAATGTAAATGAAGAAAATACAACATATCAAGAAAATAATACAGTTGGAGTAGATAAGAGTCTAATTGTGAATAATTCTAAGAATACTGTAGAGAAGATTTCTAAAAGTATTCCTTATGACTATCCCGTAGGTTCAGCGTATCCAACAAGTGTAAATTATAGTCAATTTTATGATGGGCGTGGTTGGGCTTCTGGTGAGTTGTATTTCAGTGATATTTATCCAATAGGGAATGGTAAAGTACGTGTTTGGTATCACGGAGAATTAAGCTTAAAATAATATAATAAAGTCATTTACTAAAGGTGTCTTAGAGTGTTTAAAAGCTCTAAGGCATCTTTTTTAGTCAGCTCCTTAAATATTTAGAAATAATTATTGGAAAAAGACAATAATTCTCCCTAAATATTGATGAAAACGCATAAAGTAACAATATTTATGTTAATTGAAAATGTATTGTAACATAATTGAAATAGTTTAGATATTCTAATGAAACGTTGTTTTGATATAATCTTAAGAGTAAGGAGGCGTGGTATGTTATTTGATACACATGCGCATCTAAATGATGATGCTTATTTAGAAGACTTAGAAGAAACTATTGCTCGTGCGAAAGAAGCGGGAGTTAAATTAATAAATATAGTTGGTTTCGATGATAAAAGTATAGAAAAAGCACTGGAAATCACAGCTAAATATGACTTTTTATATTTAACAGTAGGTTGGCACCCAGTAGAAGCAATTGACTTTACAGAAGAAAAATATGAAATGATAAAAAATATTGCTTTAACTAACGATAAAGTAGTAGCCATCGGTGAGATTGGTCTAGATTATCACTGGGATAAAAGTCCAAAGGATATTCAAAAAGAAGTATTTAGAAGACAAATTCAACTAGCGAAAGAAGTAAATAAACCAATAGTAATCCACACGCGTGATGCTATGGCAGATACAATACAAATACTTCAAGAAGAAAAAGCTAGTGAAATTGGTGGAATAATGCACAGCTTTTCTGGTTCTGTAGAAAGCATGAATATAATGCTAAAAGAGAACTTCTATATTTCATTAGGTGGACCAGTAACATTTAAAAATGCAAAAACACCTAAAGAAGTAGCAAAAGCTTGCCCATTAGATAAGTTGTTAATTGAAACGGATTGTCCGTACTTAACACCAACACCATATAGAGGAAAAAGAAATGAACCTGCATATGTGCATTATGTAGCACAAGAAATTGCAGACCTTAAAGAAATGTCGTATGAACAACTAACAAAACAAACATTCAATAATGCATGTACGTTGTTCGGATTAGAAGAAAAAAAGGAGATTGATTAATACATGAAATTAGGTAGAATTATAGCCGCAGCGGCAACATCGGGATTATTATTATCAGGAGCTTTCGTAGTAGCGGAAGAATATACAGGGCACAATGTTTTTGCCGTAAACTTAGATAATAGTAACAAAATTGAGCTAAAAACTAAAAAAGGAACAGTAAGAGAAGTTCTTATCGCTAATGATATTCCTTTTGGTGCAGACGATAGAGTTGAACCAGGATTAGATACAAAAGTAAATGGTGGGGAAACTATCAACATTTATAAAGCTCATGAAATAACAATCGTTGATGGAGATACAACTACGGTAAGAAAAACTACTTATAAAAAAGTCGAAGATATCTTAAAAGAATTAAACATAACTCTTGGAGTAAACGATAGAGTAACTCCAAACTTAAATAGTGAAGTAGCAACAGTTGATACTATTAAAATCGCAAGAGATGGAAAAGCTACAGAAGTTAAAAAAGAAGAAATTAAATTTGAAACAAAAGAAGAAAAAGATGATTCTAAATATGTAGATGAAAAAGTTACTAAAGTTGAAGGTAAAAACGGAGAAAAAGAAGTAACTTATAATGTTGTAAGAGAAAACGGAAAAGAAATTTCTAGAGAAGTTGTTTCAGAAAAAGTACTAAAAGAAGCAACTGCTAAAGTTGTTGTAGTAGGAACTAAGCAACGCCCAGTAGAACAGAAAGCTTCTAGTCAAGCAATATCTTCAAGTCAATCATACGCAGCTCAATCATATTCATCAGCTGGTGGATCTGTTGTGTTATCAAATGGTAATACGGCAGGTGCTGAAGGTGCTGCAGCGGCTCAAGAAATGGCGCGACGTACAGGAGTTCCAGCCTCAACTTGGGAACATATCATCGCTCGTGAATCAAATGGTCAAGTTGGAGCTAGAAATGCTTCAGGAGCTAGTGGGTTATTCCAAACTATGCCAGGATGGGGATCTACAGCAACAGTTCAAGATCAAATCAATGCAGCTACTCGTGCATACAAAGCACAAGGTCTAGCAGCATGGGGAATGAGATAAATAAGTAAAAGAAGACGATTAATCGTCTTCTTTATTTTTTTATAAAAAGAAAATCTAAGTCATAGAGGATGAACTCGTCTTTAAAGTAGAGGGGGCATCCTATTTTATAACTTAGATTTTTTGTTTTATATTTTCTTTTCAACAAGTTTGAAAGTTATGAATGATATAGTTGAGCAAATTACGATTGCTATTGCACTAGAGTGGAAGATGTTTCCAATACCTACTAAAGGAGAAACTACACCACCTAAGAAAAATGGAACAAATCCAAAGAATGCCGAGGCACTTCCAGCACGTTCACGCTCTAAACTCATAGCGATAGCAGAACCAGCAGGTAAAATAAATCCTAATCCTAGTAAAAGAAGGAAGAATCCTACTTCGATAAATAGGAAAGGTAGTGTAAGAGTTAGTGCCACCGCAAGGTAGATACTGACTAATAACATAAGTGATAAACCTAGTTTGATACTAATTTTCTCTTTAAAATTACCAGCGTTCTTGCTTCCTAAAACTATAGCAAAGCCATTTAAACCAAAACATAAGCTATACATTAATGGACTTAAACTATAGTGAGTTTGTAAGATGAAGGGTGAAGCTGCAATATAGGCGAACATAGTAGCTAAGGCAAATCCTTGAATAATAACAAGAGCAAAGAATAGTCTATTTTTCGCAACATGTACAATAGAATAATATGTCTTAGTTATTGGAAGATCTAAGCGTTTTTCAATGGCTAAAGATTCATTGAATTTAAAGCTTACAGCTAATAAAATTACACCGATAAGAGCAAGTGTAACGAAAATTCCTCTCCAGTCTGTAAGTTCTAGTAATAAACTTCCTAGAATAGGTGAAAGAATGGGTGCTAAGCCATTAACAGCCATAAGTAGAGCAAAGAAAGCAGCTAATTCACGTCCGTGGTATAAATCTGTAGAAATAGCACGAGAAATAACTACAGCTCCTGCAGAAGATACACCTTGGATAAATCGTAATGCTATCATTGCGTATACATTAGGAAAAATGATAATAGCAATAGTACTTATTAAATAAACTATTAAGCTGATTATTAATGGATTTTTACGACCGTATTTATCACTAATAGGTCCGATAAGTAGTTGTCCTAATGCAAGTCCGACCATACTACCAGTTAGAGTAAGTTGAATTGTTGATGTACTAGAATTGAAATACGAACTCATAGTAGGTAGTGCTGGTAAATATAAATCTGTAACAAATGGCCCAAAAGCCGATAACGTTCCTAGAAAGAGCACTAGAAACAATTTAGAATTTCTTTTTAATGTCATGTTGACTCCTTTCGATTTTTTAAGAAATATTAACAGATTATAGCATAAAAAAAATTTTTTCGTAAGTTTTTTTTTCTCGTTTTTTGAAAAAAAGTTTTTATATATTTTTCAGTTTTTCATTTTTTAAAATATAAAGTTATATTCTATAAAAATTTCAAGAATTAAACATATGATAATTTACAGAAAATAA
>CALHQV010000073.1 GCA_938038035.1 uncultured Gemella sp.
ACTTTTTTAATAGTCTCATCACGATCACTTTCATTTAAGATAATATAGCACTCTTTACCCAAAAACTTAGAGAAGGTATATATACCTACGCATGCCCCAACAGCATCAAAATCAGGTCGTTTATGTCCCATTACAATTATCTTATCACTATCACTTACAATATCAGCCAACGCATTAGAAACAACACGTGCCTTAATTCTAGTACGTTTTTCCTGTGGATTAGTTTTACCACCATAAAATCTAATCGTACCATCAACATCCTTCATAGCAACCTGATCTCCTCCACGACCTAACGCAAGATCTAGTGAACTCTTCGCAAGTTCTCCCAACTCTGGTAAGAAATCTGTCCCCATACCTACACCTATACTTAAAGTAATCGGTGCATCGAACTCCTCTTTTAGATTTCTAATAGTATCTAAAATCTGGAATTTTTCTTTTTCGATTTTCTTTAAATCTTTAACATTTAAAAGTCCGATAAATCTATCTTCATCTATTCTTTTCAGATATATACTATTCTTCTTAGCCCAATCTGTTAAAGTAATAACTATGGTCGCATCTAATCTACTTGCAACTTCGTCATCTAAAGAATCATATACATCTTCATAATTATCAAGACTCAAATTAAGTATAATCGGACGAGTATCTCTAAATCTTTGCATTACTACTTTACTTTCTGTAATATCAAAGAAATATATATACCCACTATCTTTTTGGTAATTTACTTTATAGTGTTTACCAAAAATTTCAAACTGATTATCTACAGGAGTCTCAAGATCAAACAATTCCTCAATCTCAGGCATAAGTTCTACAATATTCATACCCTTGATATCTTCAACTTTAATATTCTTATATATAAAATTGTTAGCCCATTCTATATTCTTATCTTCATCAATTACGACTATTCCTATAGGAAACTTATTGATACCTTTTTCGGAAGAATTTTTAATTCTATTAGTCAGTTTACTAATGTATCGCTCTGTTTGTTCAACGACCTTTTTCTTCTGAGTGTTATAAAGAATGAAAATAAGTAAGCCCATTAATAAGTATACTATTAAGCTGTAAATACTAAATATACCGCTTAGAATCGCACCTACTAAAAATGCAGTTATTATAATTAACTCATACTTTTTCTTATCGCTCATGCTTATCTCCCCCTCTTCATAATAATATATCCTTCTCTTAACTTGAATACACTGTCAACAAATCCTAGTAATTCAAAGATAGGACTAAAAATCACCATCAACAAGACTAATATAGGTTTACCTATAGTTGATTTTGATTTTTGCTCTACAAAGAAGAATGCGGTAAACAATCCATTTAAAATAAATGCTAACGACAATATCCCTGTTATATTTTGGAATAAAATATTCCAAAAACTATATATATTGCTTCCAGCTTCCATTTCAACAAGAAAAGTTATTATAGTAACTATAATATATGTATACGCACTTTTTGAACTAACCATTATGCGACTAAACTTTGGAAATACTGGAATAATCACAAATTCTCTAGCTAACATCGATAATGTATAATGCACCAATACTAAACTATATACAAGTAACATGATAAATAATGTTACAGGGAATGATTTTTGTATATTTGAAAAACTTTCTAAAACTAAGTTTTTATCAACCCCTTGATTCATCTCTACCATAGAATTAACATAAGTATTAATAAACTCCAATATTTGCTTACTATCAATAACTATTTTTCCAATTTTTATCGATATAAATATATACAAGGCTATACCTAAAAATATTACCGTAGTTGCTGCTGCAACTAAAAATATTTTCGAACCTCGCAATAATATAGTTTTATAAATTATATATGCTATAACCATGTGTATAACATACCAAACTATCATACTAGGAGAGGCAACTACAGATAACATCGCACCCCCAGTAATAATTAATGGGAGATAATATCTTAATCCTTTTGCACCAAGTACATATGTAAGTGGAAATACAGAAAGGAATGCTGCCAAAATTTCAAAATTCACTAACGATCCTATCACCGTTAACAGTAAATAAATAGCTGAATTAGTTAAAACCTTTGAATTACTCGGCTGTTTGAAGAAAAATTTATTCTTCATTAACTTCTCAATTTCTTTTGCTAAAACATCTGAAATGTTATTACTCAAATTAACACTCCTTTTTTATTTTTATAATACCTTCACATAGCATTCTTTACTATATAGGTATCTTTATTATTATACCAAATTTCAACATTTTTTAAAAGGAAAATAGAAAAAATACAAATATCAAACTAGAATAAAACAAACAAATAAAATTCACTTTAAAAACAAGATTTTTCAATAATTTTTTTCATGGTAAATACTTTTTATAATTGACAAAAAGCATTATAAAATTTATGATATTTATATAGAGGATACAATTAATTTTGTATTTATTACTAATGTATTAATTTTTACATTTATTAAATTTACAGAAAGGCATATTTTTTATGAAGAAATATATTATTACTATTGCTACTGTTACTTTAGTAGTATTAATTTTAGCATTAGGTGGTTATTATTATCTAACTAAAGATGATAAATCTACTACACCTAGTCAAACTACTCAAAAAGATAATACAAAATCTTCTACTACTAAAGAAAATAATAAGACAAATAAAAACAGCGAAGATACTCCGTCAACTAACGGAAAAACTCCAGATACTGTTACTCAACCGACTGTTATCAACGGTATTGTGCTAGCTAACAAAAAACACCCATTGCCAGCTAACTATAATCCTGGAGAAGATCCTACAGCACGCCAAAAAGTCAATAAATTAATTAGTGACGCTCAAGCATTAGGATTAAACGTCTCTAATCAAGTTTCTGGTTTTAGAGCTTACGATACACAGACTGGACTTTACAACAACTATGTTGCTTCACATGGTAAACAAGAAGCTGATAGGTTCTCAGCACGACCTGGGTATAGCGAACACCAAACTGGATTAGTTTTTGACCTTATTGATAATCAAGGACAACTTTTAGGAGCTGAAGGAACTAGCGAAAGCAGTAAGAAAGCAGCAGAATGGTTAGATAAAAATGCTCATAAATACGGCTTTATCGTTAGATATAAACCTCAGTTCGTTGAAAAAACTGGTTA
>CALHQV010000074.1 GCA_938038035.1 uncultured Gemella sp.
AGAAGCTGCTGCTAAAGCTCAAGCTGAAAAAGAAAGACTTGAAAAAGAAAAAGCTGAAGCCGACAAACTAGCTAAAGAAAAAGCTGAAAGAGAAAAAGCCGAAGCTGATAGACTAGCTAAAGAAGTAGAAAAAATCGAAGCTGAAAACAAAAAAGTTGAGGAACAAGCTAAAAAAGATGCTGAAACTGCTAAAGAAACAGTAACTAAATTAGAAGCTGATAAAGCTCAATTAGAAAAACTAGTTAAAGAGAAAGAAGAAGCTATAAACAATGCTACTACTGAAGCTGAAAAAGAAAAATTAGCTACAGAAAAAGCTACAGTTGAAAAAGAACTTACAGCAAAAGCAACTGAATTAAAAACTGAAACTGAAAAAGCTGTTAAACTTAAAAATAAAGTTGATGAAATCCAAAAATTAGAAGATGTTAAGAAAAAAGCTGTAAAAAACATCGCTGAAGATACATCTTTAAGTCCAAAAGAAGCTGAACAATTAAAAGCAATTGTAAAAACTGCATCTCTTAAAGATACTTTAGTAGCTAATATTGTAGAAAATGGTTCTCCTGAAAAAGTTACAGTAACATTTAATAATACTGCTGCTATAAAAGCTGATCACTTAGTTGTACAAAAAGCTGATGAAAAAACTGTAGCAGACGTGAAAGAAAAAGTAGAAGAATTAGCTAAGAAAACTGATAAAAATCTAAGTGTTGTTAAAACAATCGATCTTCACTTCGCTGATTCTGAAGGTAATGAAATCAACAAACAAGGTGGAACACGTGCCGTTACAATAACTGTGGTAGCTAATGAAGGTGAAAAACTAGAAGTTTACTATGTACGTGAAACAGATAATAAAAATATAGTTTTAGAAAAAGTTCCAAGTGTTTATAAAGATGGAAACCTTACATTCTTTACAAATCACTTCAGTCGTTACACTATAGTAAAATCTAACCCTGAAAAACCTTCTACATCAGGTACTTCTAGTACTTCTACAAATGGAAACACTTCAGCAGGTACAGAAACTCCAAAATCTTCTGAAGTAAATTCTGATAAAGCATCAGCTCAAACAGGAGAACAAGCTTCTTCTCAAGATAAAGCTTTAAACAATGAAAATAAAGCTACAAATACTGAAAGTGAAAAAGATAATGTTTTCGGTCAAGAAAACAACAGAGTTGAAAATAACGAAAATAAACTAGATGTAGTTAAAACTAATAACACACCTACTTCTCAAAATGTAGAACAAAATGCAAAAGCATCACTTGCTAAAACAGGACTTTCTACAACAGCTACTGCTGGTTTAGGTGCACTACTATTACTTTCTGCTCTAGTACTACGTAGAAAAACTAACAAATAAAATAAACAAAATTCTTATACAAAGGGATAAATTATCCCTTTGTATAAAGTCATGTATAGAGAAATTTTAAGGAGGATAAATAAAACATGAAAACTAATAAATTATTAAAAGTTCTATCCGCAGCAACTATTATTTCAACTCTTGCTGTAGTAGATTATTCAACAACTGCACAAAACAATAACAAAGTTTTATTAGCAGCTGATACTCAAAATCCAGAGGTAACAGTAGAAAGCAAACTAATGCATGCATATGAAAACAGACCTTCAATGGGAAATGCTGCATTGGTTAAAACTACTGTCCAAAAAGTTAAAAATGGATATAAATATAAAGTAATCTGGCATGATATTACTTATGCTAAGTTAACTGGTGGTATAGGTCAATTTTGGGTTAATGGTGAAGAAATACCTCTAAAATCTATAGAATTACCAGGCGTTTTAAATCCAAAAGAAGCAGAATTTACTTTATCTACATTAGAAAGTAAAATTTCGGTTGAAGTATTCGTTGATATTATGAATCAAATAATGCCTGGACAAGGGAAACAAAGTGCCTTTCTTCAAATCAAAACAGATGGATTAGAAGAAAAACTTAATTCAAAAGCAGCTGAAACTAAACCTGCTAAATCTTCTACTAATCCGACTACTTCTAGTCAACCAACACCTGCTGAGACTAAGCCTGTTCCAAAACCTGAAACACCTAAAAATGTTCAACCTTCTAATAAACCAACAGAACCAACAACTACAAAACCAGCTGAAACTCCTAAGTCAGCAGCTACAACACCTGTAGAAACTAAACTTACACCTTCAGCAACTGCAACTTACTATAATGGAGTAACTGCTACATTATTAAACGCACATCGCTCTGGACAAAAATCAATGGGAGATGCAGCTTTAGAAAATAGTAATGTTACTGTATTTAAAGAAGGAAGTACTTACCACTATATCGTAAGATTCCACGATCTTGCTACTCTAGGAACCACTGGTGGAATCTCTAAATTCTGGGTAAATGGTACAGAATATGCTGTTAACCCTACAGGAAGAGGAAGTAACCAAGTAGAAGTACACTTTACTTCTTCTCAAAAACTAACATCAGTTCCTGTTTCTGTATTTGTTCAAGCTATGGAAGATATCATGAAAGGTGGCGGTAAACAAGATGCTACCTTAGCATTCGATTGGTCTAATGTAAGTGAACAACAAGGTACACCAATAGCTGGTGGAACTCCTGGATCTAGTGGATACACTCCACAACCTACAAAACCAGGAAAAGATACAGGGAAAAAATCTAATTCACCTTCACCAATCAAATCAGTAGCTAACCCTAACCTTCTAGCTCAAGACCAAGGTCAAGGTGAAGAAAAAACAGTTACATACTTCGATAATGTTACTGCATCTCTATTAAACGCTTATGAATCAGGTCGCGCATCTATGGGGAATGCTGCACTAGATGGTATTACTGTTTATAAAGATGGATCTACTTATCACTACATCGTTCGTTTCCATGACATTAAAGTAGGAACTCTTACAGACGGCATTACTCGTTTCTGGGTTAACGGAACTGAATATCCTGTTACAAGTACAGGTGGTGCTATGAACCAAGTACAAGTTCACTTCACTTCTAGTGAGCAATTAACTAATATTCCTGTTTCTGTATTCGTTCCAACAATGGAAAGTATTATGCCTGGTGCTGGTAAAAAAGACGCTATCCTTAGTCTAGACTGGTCTAATGCTTCTGAAAGACAAGGTACTGCAGTTATTGATGGTGGACAGCCAGGATCAAGTGCTAGCGGTAATCGTGCTTTAACTCCAAAAGGTGGACGTTTAAACAACGGTAGACTTTCTAATACTGGTTTAGAAACATCTTCATCTATTCTTGCAGGAGCTCTTACTCTAATCAGTGCCTTCATGGTTGGTAGAAGAAAACAAAATGAAAAATAGTACGATAATATCCCGCTAAATAAGCATATTATTGTTTACTTTGTAAGGTGGGTTAAATTCCCACCTTTCATATTAAAAATTAAATATTTAAAAGAAAGTGAGTTTTTATAATGAAACGAGTTTTAAAACTGTTAACGATAGTTATTGCTACATTAACATTTATCGTTACATCTAGTAATGTACCTTTCGTTAAAAATGTACACGCAGCTGACAGAGTATATAGCGTTCCTGTAGAGCTGTGGCACTCTGAAAATAGTGGTCGTCTTTCTATGGGAAATAATGCACTGGCTACTCATGCTACTGTAAATGTTCATGATAATAATACCTCTACTATCTCTGTACAATTCACTCCAATGGATTTCAGTAATATGCACGGTCACCTATTATCACTTAGCATCTACTCATCTCCAATTTTTTCTGGTAGCCTTACTGCTGCTTCTGTAACAAGTACTTATAACGATACTAATTTAGATGGTGGTACTAGTACATATCCAGGAACTCTAAGCTTTAATTTTGGTGAAGCTAAACCTGACAAAGTCGGTGTTAGAGTTGCTGTTGATGCTATGAACCAAATTATGGGTGGAGATGCATCACAAAATGCTATTATTAAATTCAATTGGTCTGCAGCTAATCTAGTATCTGGTTCTGAAAATTCATCTAAAGATAAAGAAAAAGAGAAAAAAGCTGAAGATAAGAAAAAAGAAGAAGAAAACAAAGAGAAAAAAGATGAAAATAAAGCACCAGAAGGATTTGTAGCTAAAAAATTAGAAGATTACTTCAAAGATGATCAGAAAACAAAAAATCCTGGTCTTTATAACCTTGATATTACAGGTTCTTATCTAAATCCTCTTACTGGTGTTACAGCTGATGGTGGTACAAAAAATACAGCTATCGGTGAAGGTATGGTACAAGGAGTTATCTCACCTATTAATGCAGGTGGCGATCTAAATGATGCTCTTAAAAATCAAAAATCTAACGGTGAAAAACGTTGGTCTAAAGCTATGCTTCAACGTACAAAAGACGGTAAACTATACGCTACTGTCCGTATCCACCTTATGAACTGGGTTCAACGTAGTAAAGAACAAGGTCCTTTCATCAAAGTTCTTCAAAAAGATGGAGAATTCAAACAAGTTGCTGCTACTGAAACAAAAGTTAACATTGAACAATATAAAGATAGCTATGTTGACTATCGATTCGAGGTACCAAATGAAAACTTCTTAGCTATGGTGCAAATGTATGTAGAACCTATGAATCGCCCTGTCCGTTATTTCGTGGAAGTTAATACTGATACTATTAAAAACGGAAATGATGGCTTAGATATGGAAGCTATTAAAGAAACAAACTACACACCTTACTATTTAGGTGGTATTGGAGTTCTGGCAATAGCTGCTGGACTTTACTTTCCTCGTAAAAAAAGAAAAAATAACTAGGAGATAATTCATGAAAAGAAAACTATCCCTACTATTTACACTACTTTTAGCTAGTATCTTAGTACTTACTGCTTGTTCATCACAAAATAAAGCTGGTAACACTACTGGAACTGATCCTAATCTAGCTGATAAAGCTTTTAATGAGACTATTGACTTAACAGGTGTAAATAAAGATAAAAAATCCGAAGAAGAAAATGGTAAACGTGTCATAATGGACTCTGTAGCTTTAGCTCAAGTAGCTAATGTTCTTGATATTAAATTAGCAGCTGTTCCTACCACAAAATTAGGTCGTATGCCTAAAAGATATGACAACACTATTCAAATCGGACTTCCTATGAATCCAAATATGGAAGTTATCAAGTCGATTAATCCTTCTATTGTATATGCTCCAGATAGTTTACAAGACTGGATAAAAGAAGGATTCGAAAAAAATAAAATCCCTTATAAATTTGTAGATATTCGTAGTATTAATGGATTATACTCTATTACAGAAGATCTTGCAAAGGAATTTGGTAAAACTGAAAAATTCAAAGAATTAAAGAAAGAACACGATGAGTTCTTTGCTAAATTTAATGAAAAAATCGCAAATAAGAAGAAACCAAAAGTTCTTGTTCTTATGGGCTTACCAGGAAGTTATATGGCTGCTACTGAGAAATCTTATGTTGGTAACCTTGTAAAATTAGCTGGTGGTGAAAATATCATTAAAGGTACTGAAGAATTTAAAAATCTAAACATAGAAACTGCTTTAAATGATAAACCGGACTTTATTTTACGTACTGCTCATGCTATGCCTGATAATGTAAATGAAATGTTTAAAAAAGAATTTGAAAACAATAAGAGTTGGTCTCACTTTGATGCGGTAAAAAATAATAAAGTTGTCGATTTAGATAGCTCAATGTTTGGTATGACAGCTACATACGATTACCAAAAAGGATTAGAAAGTCTATACAGTATTTTCTATAGTAACTAATACTTAAAACCAGAAGTAGCACACTGCTACCTCTGGTTTTTTACATAATTTGAATTATAAACTACATATGTTATACTAAACATATAACAATATAAGGAGGTTCTTAATGTTTAAAAACAAAAAAACAATCACTTTTTCTGTTCTTATTCTACTTTTATTAAGTACAGTATTTTTTGCAGCGAATAGTGGTAGTATAAAAGCTAGCGTCGGACAATTAGCTATTGGTATCTTTACCGGAGAATATGCCAATGTAAATGCAATTATCGACGTTCGTTTTCCGAGAATTATCATCACTATATTAGTCGGTGCTGCTCTTGGAGTTAGTGGTTTATTATTACAAACAGTATTAAAGAACCCACTTGTCGATCCTAGTATTATTGGTGTTTCTAGTGGTGCCAACCTATTTTTATACTTGGGATTAGGATTATTCCCTCAACTTATGATATTTAAGTCTGTATTTTCTATTATCGGTGGTATCCTTGGCTTCTTAATCATTTATTACCTAGCAGGTAGAACAAAAAATAATGTTAAAATTATTTTAATAGGTATTGCAATAAGTTATTTCTTCACAGGAATACTGAGTTCTATACAGTACTTAAATGCAGCTAACTCTACTACTTCATCTACATTCAAAACTGTTGGTTTAGGAACTAAAAACTGGGACGATGTTGCATTATTACTAAGTTGGATTCCGTTACTACTAATTATTAGTTTCTTCTTAGCTAAACTATGTAATATCTTCGCATTAGATGATAATATTATTAGTTCGCTTGGAATCAATATTAATATGGTTCGTCTGTTAATTTCATTTGTTGCAGTAGCTCTTGCTTCTATTTCTACAGCTGTTGCTGGAGTTATGGTCTTCTTAGCTCTTATTACACCTCATAGTGCTAAGATTATAATTGGACGAAATCGTATTTACACC
>CALHQV010000075.1 GCA_938038035.1 uncultured Gemella sp.
CCTATCTAATAAATATTTAAGTGCGTCTTCTGCTTCTTTCGTATTTAGTAGAATATAATTATAATAATCCGCTAAAAGTCTGTGTCCATAATACATTATATCAAGTTCATTATTTAAATCGTAACTCTCTTCTTTATTATTATTTGACTCTATATCCAGTCCTAACCTTGTCCCTAGCTTTACGATTGCTTGATTATATGTAATATTTTCTATTAGCGATACAAATTGAAATATATTTCCACCTTTACCGCATCCGAAACAATGGGCTATTTTTTTCTCAGGTGAGACCGTAAAAGATGGTGTCTTCTCATTGTGAAATGGACATAATCCTAAGTAGTTTTGTCCTCTTTTTTCTAATTTAACGTATTCACTAACTAGACTGACTATATCAATATTATCAAAAATATAGTCGATATCCTGTTTAGATATTTTCGCCACCTTGTGCTCCTCCTTTTTTGCTAACCATCAAAATTTAATGAAAAGATTATTTCCCAACACTAATTATAACACAAACTAAATTATTTTAATATAGTTTGTTTAAATATTTGTAGAAGTACACTAACAATGAAAACTACTAATCTATTATTTTTGATTATGAATGTTATATAAATTATTAGTCTTCTAAATTAAATAATTTTTACTATACAGTTTTATCAAGAGTTTCAATTATTTTTAAAAAAACATTTTATTAAATCTTCATTCCTTTCGTTTATTAATTTTATTCAATTCTAACAACTTAATTATATAAGAAAACCATTAGAAAATATTCTAAATTATTACTAATTTAATACAAAACTATAAGCTTATAGCATTTTATTAGGTTTTAGGTTATAATATGGATATCATTTAAAAAAGGAGTATTAAAGTGAAAGTAATTATAGTCGGTGGTGGTAAAGTCGGTGAACTTCTTTGCGCTGATTTTTCTAACACATTTGATGAAGTAACAATTATCGACACAAATGAACGACGTGTTGAAAAGCTCGTTGAAACATATGATATTAAGGGATTAGTAGGTAATGGTGCGAATTCTGACATATTATTAGAAGCTGATGCAGCTAACGCCGATATGTTTATATCTGTTACTACTAGTGATGAAATAAATATGATTTCGTGCATAGCAGCTAAACAGATTGGAGCAAAATATACAATTGCGAGAATACGTAACCCAGAATATTCTAAGACAAAAGAGTTTATAAAGCAATCTCTAGGAATAGATCTTATGGTCAATCCAGAATACGAAGCAGCTAAACAGATTTTCTATATGCTGAAGTATCCAACAGCAATAAAAGTAGAAAGTTTTTCTAACAATAAATTCAATATCTTAGAAGTAATAATTAATGAGAACAGCATTCTTAATGGTGTATCTCTAATAGAAAGTAAAAAATACATTGATTTCCCATCATTGGTTTGTTTAGTTGAGAGAAAAGGTAATGTCTTCGTACCTCGTGGTAATTATATTTTTGAAGTTGGAGATAAAGTTCATATTACCGCTTCTAATAAGAATCTAAAAAACTTCTACAGGTTATTAGGAAATAAAGAAAATCTTGAGAAAAAGGTAACATCTTCTTTAATTATAGGTGCAGGGAAAATTGCTCACTACTTAGTTGAATTTTTACAAAAAGTATCATTCTATACTAAAGTTATCGAAATTGATAAAGAAAAAGCCATATCTCTAAGTGAAACCTTCCCAGAAATTGATGTTATCTGGGCTGACGGTAGTGATAGAGACACATTAATTGAAGAAGGTATCCAAACATTTGATAGTTGTATTTCTCTTACTGGTCTGGATGAAGAGAATATAATAATTAATCTATATGCACATAAACTTGGTATTAAGAAAACTGTTGCTAAAGTGAATCGTGCATCTCTTAAACAAATAGCCGAAGATATCGGTCAATATTCATACATCACACCAAAAGAAATAGTTGGGAATATAATAAAAAAATACACAAAATCTTTACAGTGTAGTCGATCTACTGATATAGAAAGTTACTATCGTATAGCTAATAATAAAGCTGAAGTTATAGAGTTTAAAATAACTAGTGATAATGCTAAAGTCATGGGAACTAAGCTTAAAGATTTAGCTATAAATGACAATATGCTTATCGCATTTATCATTCGTAATAATAAACAAATCTTCCCTAATGGGGATGACGAAATTAAAGTAAACGATAATGTTGTTGTTGTAAGTTATGGAAATAAACTTGAACATATCGATGATATTCTTGCAAGGAGGTAACCTATGAATTTTAAAATGATTTTTAACGTCGTTGGGAAAATGCTAATGCTCTTAGCCGCACTATTAATTCTCCCTACAATCGTATCATTAATTTATGAGGAACCTCCTCGCATTACGATTTCTTTTTTTAGTACAGTTATTGTATGCTTTGTACTATCACTAGTAATGCATTATTTTACAAAAGATGTAACTGAACGTGATTTCTACAAGAGAGAAGGATATGTAATAGTAACTTTAACATGGGTTATCTTTTCTCTATTAGGGGCCCTTCCCTTCTTTTTATCGGGAGAAATACCACACTATATTGACAGTTTATTCGAGACAGTTAGTGGATTTACGACTACAGGTTCAAGTATATTACAAGATATTGAATCTTTATCCAAAAGTCTATTATTCTGGCGTAGTTTTACACATTTTATAGGAGGTATGGGGGTTATCGTCTTCGCGCTTGCAATTCTTCCACGATCTCCACACACCATCCATATAGCTAAGGCAGAAGTTCCTGGTCCATATTTTGGTAAAGTGGTATCATCAATGAAGCAAACTGCTATATATCTTTATGGTATTTATATTGTATTAACAATCATATTATTCTTCCTACTATTGTTAGGCGGAATCGGAGTATTCGATAGCATTAATCTAGCGTTTTCTACAGCAGGAACTGGCGGTTTTGCTGTAAGAAACGCGGGTATCGCATATTATAATAGTACTTATATTACAGTTGTTATTGCTATTTTTATGCTAATATTCTCTATGAACCTTAGTTTAATATATTTTGTAGTCTTTAAAAGATACTTTAAAGTACTAAAAAGTGAAGAGTTAAGATGGTTTTTCGGAATGATATCTATTCTATCTATAATAATGTTTTTAGATATTTATCGTTCGTATGATACACCTAACCATAGTTTACTAGATGTATTCTTCACAGTTTCATCAGTTGTCTCGACTACAGGATTCACCTACAACGATTTTAATATTTGGCCTGTATTTTCTAAAATGATTATACTTATTCTTATGATAGTTGGTGGTTGTACTGGTGGCACTGCAGGTGGAATTAAAATTCCACGATTAATTTTCTTTGTAAAAAATGCGAAGCAAAGTATAAGTAAAGCTCTAAATCCAAGAAAGATTACTATGTTCAAGATAGATGGAAAAGTAGTGAAAGATACTGCGCCATTATCTAACTATCTACTATTATTTGGCTTTGTGTATGTTATTATTTTGTTCTTAATAACATTCCAAATTAACGACTTTGAGGATGCAATTTCTTTAACTGTCACATCAATTAGTAATGCTGGGCCTGCGTTTAACCACTATGGTCCTATGAGTAATTTTTCACAGATTCCATATTTTACAAAAACAATCCTGTGTGTTTCAATGTTACTAGGGCGTTTGGAATTAATGCCATTAATAGTATTCTTCTCTGCAAACACATGGAAAAAACGTAGAAAAAGATCAAGAGAAAATCAAAGAATTACTAATAACTTCATTGAATAATATACTGGTAGGAGTGCCTCAAAAATCGTGGTTTCCAAGAAATCTACTTTGCAAAGTCACTCCCATTTTTATCAATCAACACAAAAAGACGAGTTCTACTTATAGATCTCGTCTTTTATCATTGAAACTATCTCTTGAATTTCTTCATTAATTCTTTCATCTAATTCTTCTTTGGTAATTAACTCATCATTATGCGCTTCTGTATATCCTAGTATTATACCTAAAGAATTCTTAACATTATGCAGCATAATTTTTTTCTTCTGTTCATTTTTATCCAATTCTGAACTTCTTTTATAAATCATAAATATATTTAAAAATACAAAAAACGTTAAAGGCAGGAAAAATATTTTAATATGTATTGCGGCAATAAGAAATACTACTATTAATATATTTACAGTTATGAAACTAATCATATTTTTCATGATATAAACTATAAACCTCTTTTTTATTTATGCCGTATTCTTTAGCAGTATTTTTAATAGCTTCTGATTTTTTCTCACCACTTTGGACTTTTTGATAGATTATTTCTACAATATCCTCAAGATTAAGTTCTATTTTTTCTTCATCCTTTGATGGAGAAATAATAACAACAAATTCCCCTTTTTCCTTAATTTCTCCACCTAACATATCTAATATCACGCTAGCTTCATATGTTTCAATTTGTTCAAACATCTTAGTAAGTTCTCTTGCTACTGTAATTTTTCTTGTTGGTGCAATTTTAACAATCTCTTCCACCAAATTTTTTACCCTGTGTGGACTTTCATATAAAATCCCAGTTGTCTTCGAGCTCAAAATAATTTCTAACTTTTGCTTAAGTTCCTTACTTTTTCTAGGTAAGAATCCATAGAAAGTATAATTGTATGATTCTATACCACTGGCAACAAGCGCTGTAAGTCCGGCATTAGCACCTGGTAAAGCAACAACATCAAGTCCTGCTGTTTTTACCTTCTCTACAAGTACATACCCTGGATCTGAAATACATGGCATTCCCGCATCAGTTACCAATGCTATATCTAGTCCTTCTTCTAAGTATTCTATTATTTTGTCACTCATTTTATCTTCATTATGTTCATGATAACTAAGTAATTTTTTACCCTTCACTTCATAATGATTCAATAACTTCTGAGTATTTCTCGTATCTTCACAAGCTATTATATCCGCTTCTTTTAGCACCCTTAGTGCTCTTAATGTAATATCTTCCAAATTACCTATTGGTGTTCCCACTAAATATAACATAGTTATTTTTCCTTTATTTCCGTATTAAAATCTTTTATTTTTTGCTTTTTATTCGTATCCAAATTTAATAAAATATACTCTTCTTTTTTCCTACGTGTTAATTTTTTGAATGAACTTTCTGCACGTGTTGCTTCACTCTTTGTATCAAATCTTTCATAATATATAAGTTCGACTGGTACTCTCACCCTAGTATATTTCGCACCTTTTTTGGAGTTATGAGTTTTTATCCTTCTAACAATATCTGTCGTATATCCAGTATACCAAGTTTTGTCACAACACTCAACTACATACATAAAACTACTCATAAATACCGTACACTTTCTTCATTTCATCTGTATAACTACCATCTTCATTATAAATATAGAACGGTTGTTCTACTTTAATATCGCTAACCTTTGAAATACTACCCTCAATAAGTACTATTTTACTATTTTCACTTGAAGGCTTACTATATACAAACCTTATTCTCTTAATTGCAAGTCCATTTTTCTCACATTCAGAGATAATATCACTTATTCTATAAGTTCTATGAACCAGCGCAAATTTCCCATTTTGCTTAACTAAATATCTAATCGCCTGGACTACATCACTAAGATTGCATAGTAATTCATGTCGTGAAATATTGTGATTAAACTTTTCACGTTGATTTGGCATATTCTCAACAGGAAAATACGGTGGATTACAAATTACGTAATCGAATGTTGATGGTTTATAATAGTCTTTTACATTTTTTATATCACCACTTCTTACATCTACATTAGTAATATCGTTTAAATCTAGACTTTTTTTACTAAGTTCAACTAAGTCTTCTTGAATTTCTAACATTTCTATTTTTGCGTCAGACTTTTCTCTAAGAATTATCGAGATACCACCGTTCCCACTACAAAGTTCTATAATATTCTTCTTGAAACTTCTTGGCACATTGGCAAAATATGGTAATAAAAAAGAGTCTGTTGACATACTATAATGATCAACTTTTTGTAATATTTTAAAATTTTTAGAAACTGTATCAACTCTCAAATTATTTTCCATACTAACCTCTTGTTAAAAATTCTAAATTATTGTTATCTAATAAAACAGTAAAGGCAAACTTTTCCAACACTAATGTTGCATTAACATTCCCATTTAAATCTGCTAATGCTTGAAGTATTTTTTCCTGCACCTTGCTAACATTAACAACATCAATTACGATTTCATAACTATAACATTTGGAAACTTCCATATTTAAATATTTGAAAAACTCTAATACTTCGTCTTTTGATTTTAATTTTTCTAATAGATAAATATTAGCAAGATGCGGTTTTCTCATATATCTTTTTACATATTCATTAGTAATAGCAATTAGCTCTTCATTCTGTTCAATTTCAATATGCTCACTGCGCCCTATTAGTTTAACTTGTTGACAACGTGAAATAATAGTTGGTAATATTGCACTGATATTTTTACAACTAAGAATAGCTATAATATCATCTTCAGGTTCTTCTAAAAATTTAAGTAAGCTGTTTGCTGCTTGCTCAGTCATTTTTTCTATATCTTTTATCCAGTAAATCTTCTTACCATAAAATGATTTAACACTTAAATCAGATTTTAATGTTTGGATTTCATCTTTCTTTATCGAAGTTTCACTTGATAATTTATAAAAATCAACATAATTCCCATGATTTATACTATTGCAGTTTTTACAATTTTCACAACTATAAAATTCTTTATCTTTATTTTCTAAACAAAAAATTGCTTTAACAAAACTCAAAATAAACTCATCAGAATATAAACTATCCTCACCTACTACTAAATAGGCATGGGATAGTTTATCTGTTTTTAATGTATTTGTTAAAGATTTTATTACAATTGTATCTTTACTAAAGTTCATTGTTTAAAAATCCTTCCAATATAGCAAGTGCTTGTTTCTGCACATTCTCGTATGTATCACTTGCATCAATCACCTTAATGCGTTCGGTATTTTCTCTTGAAAGATCATCATAACCACGTTTGACATTTTTGTAAAAATCTAGACTTTCTTGATCCATTCGGTTATTGTCATCCCTGTTTTTTGTACGTGCTAGCCCAACTTCAACATCTACACAGAAATATAGTGTCAAATCGGGTTCAAGATTATCAGTTGCATATGCATTTATATCTAAAATATCTTGTTTAGAAAGTCCTCGACCATAAGATTGATAAGCAACTGAGCTATCCACAAAGCGATCACAAATTACAATATATCCTTCATTTACATGTGGTAATATTTTTTTTACGATATGATCGCGTCGGCTAGCACAAAAAAGTAAACTTTCAGTTTTAGCGTCGATATCATTTGAACTATCAAAAAGGAGTTCTCTGATTTTCTCACTAAACTCTGTTCCTCCAGGCTCACGTGTCGTTATTACTTTATATCCCTTTTCTTTCAAATACTCTGTAGCGAAGTTGATAAAGCTCGTTTTACCTGAACCATCTGAACCTTCTACTGTTATGAATTTACCTTTCATTTGAATAACCTTTCTTCTATTGTAATTACTTATTCATAAATTGAGAAATTCTTTCAACAGCTTCTTTTATATTCTCCATGCTCGTTGCATAACTAATTCTAAAGAAGTCATTGTATGCTTTCCCAAATGCTGTCCCAGGGATAACCCCAACACGAGCTTCTTTCGCTAATAATTTACAAAACTCCATCGCACCTAGCTCACGATATTTCGCTGGAATTCTAGCGAAAATATAAAATGCCCCATCAATTTCAGGAATTTCAAAACCTAATTCACGCAGTCTTGGAACCATATAATCTTTTCTTTCTCTATATGTTTCAATCATATGATTATTATATTTATCTACATTTTCATCTGTTAAAGCTACTACAGCTGCATCTTGAACAAATGTTGGAGCTCCAGATACTGTAAACAGATGGAAAACCCCAATTTTTCTAATCATCGCTTGCGGAGCTGCAACAAAACCAATACGCCATCCTGTCATAGCATGAGATTTTGATAATCCACTGATTAGAACTGTTTGTTCAGGAATAAACTCTGCAAGTGATGTGTGTCTATAGTTATATGTAATATCTCCATAAATTTCATCACTAAGTACAAAAATATCATATTTTCCTAATACATCAGCAATTTCTTTAACCTCTTCTCTAGTATAAGAAACACCACTTGGATTATTTGGGTAGTTAATTAAAATTGCTTTTGCATCTTTATTCTCTTCTAGAGCTTTTTCTAAATCACTTGGACGAACTTTAAAACCATTGTCAGCTGTGTCAATGAATTTAATATTACATTTATTTAGAATACCTACACCTACTGATCCAATACCAATATCTAAACCTAAAACTAAACCATTCATCATTACACTCCTAACCAATCATCATATTAATTAAATTTTACTCCTTACTTCCTAAAAAATCAAATCATTATATGCAATTAACTAAAATATCCTGTCTTTTTATAATTATATGCAAATTCTCACGTTTTCATCATTTATAAAAAACAAAAAAGCGTGATCTCACGCTTTTTAAGTTCTATTTTAACTTGAGTGATTTCTACATAAAAATCAATAGTTTATATGCCCCCTGCAGGAATCGAACCTGCAACTACTCCTTAGGAGGGAGTTGTTATATC
>CALHQV010000076.1 GCA_938038035.1 uncultured Gemella sp.
TATAAATTTAATATACTTGAAAATTATTATAAATATAATGATTTTTCAAGTATTTTTTTATATTATAAACAATTATGTTTATTCCTTTTAACCTTAACCCTATAATACTAGTATTTTCAACACTTTATTTATAAAAAAAGACACCAGAGAAAGTTCTCTGATGTCTTGACGTAATTTGGTATAAGACCAATATTAACGTTTTGAGAATTGAGGAGCACGTCTCGCACCACGAAGACCGTATTTTTTACGTTCTTTCATACGAGGGTCACGAGTTAGTAATCCTGCTGGTTTTAAGTCTTTACGGTATTCTGGGTTTACTTCTAGTAAAGCACGTGCAATTCCGTGACGGATTGCTTGAGCTTGTCCTGTGTATCCTCCACCGTTAACGTTAACTAAAACGTCATAGTTACCTGTAGTAGATGTAACTTCTAAAGGTTGCATTAAGTCTAATACTAATGATTCTAATGGTAAGTATTCACGCATTTCTCTGTTGTTGATAACAACTTTCCCTGTTCCAGGTACTAATCTTACACGTGCTACTGAGCTTTTACGGCGTCCTGTACCGCGATATTCTACTTGTGCCATTTAATTATTTCCTCCTATATTATCCACGTAATTCGTATTTTTCTGGTTTTTGTGCTGCGTGTGGGTGTTCAGCTCCACGGTAAACGTGAAGTTTCATTCCTTGAGCTCTACCTAAAGTATTTTTTGGTAACATACCTTTGATAGATAGTTCTAAAAGTTCTTCTGGATATTTTTCTACCATTAATCCAGCAGTTCTTTCTTTTAACCCACCTGGGTGCATTGTGTGACGACGGTAAATTTTATCAGTTAATTTTTTACCAGTTAACACAATTTTCTCAGCGTTGATAATGATAACATTATCCCCAGTATCGATGTGTGGTGTATAAGTAGGTTTGTGTTTCCCTCTTAAAATTGAAGCTACCTCTGATGATAAGCGACCTAAAGTTTGTCCTTCAGCATCGATTACATACCATTTTTTTTCTACAGTTGATGGCTTTGCCATATATGTTTGACGCATGTCTTTTTTCCTCCTAGATGTTGTTTTTAATCTGTCATAACGACTAAGTTTTCCGGGGCTTACTCGTGAAGATATATAAACAATATCATAAGTAATAATACCTTATTTGAAGATAAATGTCAAGATATTTTCTTTACTTTTATATATATTTCTCCATCTTTTTTTTAGCTCGAAAAATTAAAATTAAGGGATACTCTAAAATTTAGTAGTTCTATCTTATTTCACCCTTAATCTTTCGTTATTTCTTTTCTTATATTTATATTATTTAATTGTTTCTAATGCAGCTTTTACTCTAGCAGCTACACGTTCTTTACCAAGTAACTCTAAACTCGTGTTTAATTCTGGACCGTGCATTGATCCTGTTGAAGCGATACGGATTGGCATAAATAAGTTTTTACCTTTAACTCCTGTATCTTTTTGAATCGCTTTAATTAAAGCTTTGATGTTATCAGCTGTGAACTCTTCTACTTCTTCAACTTTTGTTAAGAAATCTTCGAATACTGTTGCTGTAGTTTCTTGTTTTAAGATTTCTAATTCTTCTTCATCAAATTTAACATCTTCAACAAAGAATTGTTTTGTTAACTCAACGATTTCAGCTCCGTAACTCATTTGTGGTTGGTATAATGAAATTAATTTTTCAAACCATGCTTTATTAGCTTCTACCTCTTCAGCTGTTGCTACACCTTCTTTAATGAAGAATGGTAATGATAAGTCTACGATTCTTTCTAAAGGTTGAGCTTTGATGTATTGGTTGTTAATCCAAGTAAGTTTATTGTTATCGAAGAACGCAGGTGATTTACTTAGACGTTTTTCATCGAAGATTTTAACAAATTCTTCTTTAGAGAAGATTTCTTGTTCACCTTCTGGAGACCATCCTAGTAAAGCGATGAAGTTAAATAATGCTTCTGGAAGGTATCCTAATTCGTCATATTGTTCGATAAATTGGATGATACTTTCATCACGTTTAGATAATTTTTTCTTGTTCTCATTTACGATTAAAGTCATGTGACCAAATCTTGGTGGTTCAAATCCTAATGCTTCATACACAACAAGTTGTTTTGGCGTATTAGAAACATGGTCATCCCCACGTAATACGTGAGAAATTTTCATTAAGTAATCATCAATGACAACTGCGAAGTTGTATGTTGCTACTCCATCATTTTTAATGATTACAAAATCTCCAAAGTCATGTCCTTCGAATGATAATTCACCTTTAACCATATCATCAAATTTGTATGTTCTGTCTTGAGGAACACGGATACGAATAGCAGGTTTTCTACCTTCTTTTTCAAAAGCTTCTTGCTCTTCTTTTGTTAAGTTAGCGTGTTTTCCACTGTAGCGCGGTGGTAATCCGTTAGCAATCTGCTCTTCTCTTTCAGCTTCTAATTCTTCAGCTGTCATGTAGCATTTATATGCTTTATCTTCTGCGATAAGTTGATCAGCGTATTTTTGATAAATATCGATTCTCTCAGATTGACGGTATGGCCCGAATTCTTTTTCTTTTCCAATACCTTCATCATAATCTAAACCTAACCAGTTCATGTATTTAAGCTGACTACGTTCACCTTCTTCTTTGTTACGTTTGAAATCCGTATCTTCAATTCTTAATACGAAATCTCCACCGTTGTGTTTAGCAAAAAGGTAATTAAATAATGCAGTTCTTGCATTACCGATATGTAAATTTCCTGTTGGAGATGGTGCATATCTTACTCTTACTTTTGTCATAGTTATCTCCTTTTTTATTATTCAATAAATTATAATACTAAAATATTATATCACAAACTATATTGATATTTCAACGAAAGTTAAATATTTCAAACAGAATTGATACTTTAATTTTATTATTTCTATGACAAATCTATTAATTAACCGTTTATTTTTAAAAAATGACTGTCTAATTAAACCATTGCTAGACTTTTTTCATGCCCTAGATTTATTATACAACCAAAATAAAGAACTAAATAGCATTTCCTACTACTTAGTTCTCTGTATTATTTTTAATTTGTTTTAATTTCCACTGGGCGTTTTAAGTTTTTCTCTATTAATGTTACCATTTCAGCTATACCAGCTTGATTTAAGTGTACTCTATCTGGCTCAAATAAATCTTTAGTACTATTTGCTACTGAATACCAGTCAATAAGTTTAACATTTGAATGTTTTTCTTGTGTTTCTTTTAATGCTATATTTACTGTTTTTTCCCAAGCTCTTGGTACTTTAATATTGACGAAGTAAATATCTGCTTTATCAAATTCTTTTACTAATTCTTCAATTTGACTTTCTGTAAATGGACCATTAGTTCCTAACTGGAAGATTATCGCTGAATTTTCATTATTGTATTTAGAATAGTTTTTCGCCTCTTCTACTGCTACATATAATTGACGACCAATTTTACCATCGATAACAGCTCCTGGATATAGTTCTTGGAATTTTTCTCCAATGTCTACAGTTAATGAATCACCCATAACTAGTACTGAACTATATTTTTTATCAGAATTATTTTTATCTTCTTTATTATCTTTGTTATCTTTGTTAGAGTCACTAGATTTTTCTTGGTTATTATCTTTATTGTTTCCATTATTTACAAACTGGGTTTCTTTATTGGCTTCCATCTCTTTTACAAAAGCTGTAGAAATAAATGGAACACTTTTTCCGAAAATACCCATTAAGAATAATATTGAAACTAGTCCAACAATAGCTGCATAGACTTTTCTAGATTTTCTAGGACGTTTTTTCAGTTTTTTGAATATAACATTTATGTAGTTTTTAAATCCTAATTTTCTAATTGGAGTTTCTACAAATACATAACTAGCTGTAGCTAAAATAAATGTCAGAATTACGCGTAATACTACAAAGATAATATTAGGATTTCCTATTTCTGATACCGGTGTTGTTAGCACTAACACTGGAAAATGCCATAAGTATAAACTGTATGATATCTTACCGATAAACACTACGGGTTTAAATGATAATAATTTTGACATTAGTGTATGTTGTTTCCCACTACTAATTATAACTATTAACCCTAATATAGCTACTAATAGGAAACCACCTCTATATAGCCACGTGTTATATTCAGATGTATAAATCATTACTGTTATTAATGTAGCGATAGATGCTAATGAAACCACACTGTATATCATGTTCTGTTGCTGAGTTACCTTATCATGTAATCTCTCCATTGGATATAAGATTGCTCCTACTACTCCTACAAGTAAGGAAAATGCTCGAGTATCAGTACCGAAATATATTCTACTGATATTATTTATATCAAATAAAAGTATATGCGCTATTAATGATACTAATATCAATCCTAGAACAACATATAAAAAGTTCTTATTTAATTTATATGTTCCATCTTTTGATTTTTTCTTTCTATTAACTAATAAGAAAAGCAATGGAAAAACCATATAAAATTGCTCTTCTATTGCTAAAGACCAAAGATGTTTGAACGGGCTTTGTGCACCAAAACTATCAAAATAATCTAGTTTATGGAAAATATACCACCAGTTACTTGAATATATATAACCAAATATAGCATCAAGGTGACTCTTACGAAGTAGTACTTCATTGAAAAGTACCATTACTACTAATCCAACTGTTATCATAAAGTAAACAGCTGGTAACAGACGTCTAGCCCTTCTGATATAGAAATTATATAAATTTAAGCTACCAGTTTTTCTATATTCTTTAATAATTAATGAACTAATTAAATATCCCGATAATACAAAAAATAGATCTACTCCTAAAAATCCACCCGGTAGGTAATTTACATCAACGTGATAAATAATAACGGCTAAAACAGCCAATGCCCTCAAGCTATCTATACTTGGAAGGTATTTTGATTTGTTATTACTCATTTTTACCTCCTTTAATCTTTAAACATCGCTAGTGCAACACGTCCTCGTTCTTTGTCTATGTCTATTACATAAACATCAACAATTTGTCCTACACTTAGTACGTCTAATGGATTTTTAATATAATTTTTACTAATTTTCGAAATATGTACCATCGCATCTTGTTTTAAACCGATGTCGATAAATGCTCCAAACTGTGTAATATTTCTAACAGTACCTGCCAATTTAACACCAATCTGAAGATCATCTATAGTTAGAATATCAGATTTTAACAATGGCTTAGCGAATGATTCACGTTCATCTCGCAGAGGTTGTTTTAAATCTTTGATTATATCTTCTAACGTTTCAAGACCGACACCAATTTTTTCTGCTAGAGCTTTTTTATCTACACCGTCTATTGTAGTAGCAAACTCTTCTGTTCCTACTTCTTTAGTTGACAGTTTTAACTCTTTTAGTAAATTCTCTGCTGCTTTATAACTTTCTGGGTGAATACCTGTAGCATCGAAAATATTTTTACTATCAGGTATTCTAAAGAATCCTACACATTGTTCAAAAGTCTTTTTACCAAGTCTTGGTACTTTAGCTATTTCTTTAATTGTTTCTATTTTTCCATTTTCTTGACGATACGCTACGATATTTTTAGCGATTTGTTTATTAACACCTGAAACATATGATAATAATGATACAGATGCCGTATTAACATTTACCCCTACTTTGTTAACCGCAGTTTCTACTACGAAAGTAAGCTCTTTTTCTAAAAACTTAGGAGTAATATCGTGTTGGTATTGACCTACACCGATTGATTTAGGGTCAATTTTTACAAGTTCACTTAGTGGATCTTGAATACGTCGTGCTATTGATACAGCACTTCTTTCTTCTACATTGAAGTCTGGGAATTCTTCACGTGCTACTTCACTAGCTGAGTACACACTAGCTCCCGCTTCATTTACGATAACATAGTCAATTTTCAATCCCGCTTCTTTTAAGTTATCTACTACAAATTTCTCAGTTTCACGAGAAGCAGTACCATTACCGATAGCTATTAAATTAATATTGTGTTTATTAATAAATTTAACTAAATCTTTTTTGGATTTTTCTTGCTTATCTGCTGAAGCTGGTTTATGCGGATAGATTACCATTTTATCTATAAAATTACCATATTCATCAACTATTGCCATCTTACAACCTGTTCTAAATGCAGGGTCTATTCCTAAAACTTTTTTGTTTTTAAGCGGACTTTGCATTAATAGTTGTTTTAAATTTTCTGAGAAAATGACAACAGAATCTTCCTCAGCTTTTTTCGTTAAATCACTACGAATCTCTCTTTCAATTGATGGATAGATTAATCTCTTCATACTATCTGCGATACATTCTAGAAGCAAGTTGCTAATCGCTGTTGGACGATTTTTCGTTAATCCTCGTAGTATATAACTGTGTAATCTATCTTTATCATTTTCGATACTTACACGAATTATTCCTTCTTTTTCCGCTCTATTTAGAGCAAGAATTCTGTGTGAAGCAATTTTCGAAATTTGTTCTCCAAACTCATAGTAGTTTTTATAAGTAGCATTTTCGTCTTTTTCTTCTCCACCTTTTTTAAGTACTGAAGTAATTTGACCAAATTTTCTAGTATTTTCAAGTACATATTCACGATATTTTGCACTATCAGAAATATTTTCTGCGATAATATCTAATGCATAGTTAATTGCTTCTTCAGCCGTATTAACCTCTTTTTCAGCATTTATATACTTAGCAGCTTCTTTATTCAAATCTTCTAAAGATTTTGGAAGTTTCAATATATAATCAGCTAGTTTTTCTAATCCTTTTTCTTTAGCTATCGTAGCCTTAGTACGTTTTTTCTCTTTAAAAGGGCGATATAGATCTTCTACCCTTTGTAATTTTTCTTGAGCTAAAATATCTTTTTTTAGTTCATCAGTAAGTAATCCTTTTTCTGAAATTAATCTAATTACCTCTTCTTTTCTTTCTTCAAGTGATTTTAAATAATTAAATTCATCTTGAATTTGTTTAATAGCAACTTCATCTAGAGAATTTGTTAATTCTTTTCTATACCTTGCGATAAAAGCAATTGTATTTCCTTCTTCTAATAAGTTTAATACATTTACTATATACTTATCTTGTATTTTTAACTTAGTTGCTAAGTTTTTTGTTATTTTCTCGTACATTTTATAACTCCATTTTATTTTTATAATAAACTCTTGGAATACGTTTATTTATACAACAGAATATTTCATAACTTATTGTATCTTGATATGTAGCAAAAGTATCAACTGATATTTTTTGGCCATTATTCTCTCCAAAGATAAGAACATCGTCTCCTACTTTTATATTTTCACTACAACGTACCATAAGTTGATCCATACAAACACGTCCTACTATCTCACAGTCTTCTGTCCCAACTTTAATCTTGAATCCTTGAGCTCGCCTTAAAAGACCGTCAGCATAACCGATAGGAACTGTTGCAATATATTCATCCTGTTTTGCTTCATAACTAACACCATATCCTAGTTTTTCACCTTTTGAGAATTTCTTAACATGAGTTATCTTACTTACTAATGAAACTACTGGATCTAGTTTAATCTTGTCTAATTTTTCAATATTTTCACTTGGATAACATCCATAAAGTGAAATCCCTATTCTAGTCATATTATACTGATCTTTTCTGTCATTATATTTTATCGTGCTAGCTGAATTCCCAATATGAATGTATTTTGGTTTATGTGTAAACAGTTTTAATCTTTCATCGAAGTTTTTAGTTTGATACTCATCATAATTATTATCACTACCATCTGCATTAGAATAATGTGAGAATATACCTTCAAAATCGATTTTCTCAGATGAAAGTAGATTATCAATTTTAACTAATTCTTCTTTATCAGAAGTACCAATACGTCCCATTCCCGTTTCAATTTTAACATGAATTTTTAATTTCCCATCAATACTCTCCATCTCTTCTAGACATTCTTCTAACCATGCTTTAGATGGACATGTTAATGATACATTATTTTCTACAGCATATTTTACATTTTTTGGGTTGGTTACTCCTAATACAAGAACCATACTATCAAAAATTACATCTTTTAAATCCAATGCTTCTTCCAAGGTAGCTGTTGCAAAATGTCTAACACCATTTTTATATAGATGATCTGCTACTACTCTTGCACCTAGTCCATAAGAATCTGCTTTTACTACTGCTATACCTGTTTTTTTATTATTAAGTGCAATTAGCTTATTATAATTATTAAGTATCGCATCTAAGTCTACTCTTAATTGTGTTGGTCTATCATTAATCATTATTTGTATCCCCCTTCTCTAAGATAACAAATGCCACAACCGTTGAATCAGTATGGCTTATCGTTAAATGTGTTATAAAGTTTTTGTATTCAATATAAGGTTTTCCTCTATCATCTTTTTTTACTTCTACATCATGAAAAGAAAAATCTTTGGAAATCCCGACTCCTAAAGCTTTTGAAGTAGCCTCCTTCACGGCAAAACGTCCTGCCAAAAACTCCATTTTTCTTCTATGATTTGTTATTTTATAAAACTCATTTAATTCATTTTCTGTATATAATTTTTCAAGTCGTTTTTTATCATCAACATATTTTTCAAAGCGATGAATATCGACGATATCACAACCGATTCCGTAAATCATTTTTTACCTCTTCATTATATATT